>DASYQG010000493.1:0-3462 GCA_036005825.1 Chitinophagaceae bacterium
GAAACAGATACAACCAATTTTTCTGGTATGATCCGGGGCATTTCAATCATCAATGCGCATATAGACTCTCTAACACCACTTTTATCCAATTTCAGCGAACTGAATAAAAATGCAGCAGCAATATATAATCATGAAATCTGGCTGAGCCTATATTATAATCACATCTACACCGACCGCACGATAGAGCAATTAAAAAACTCGGGGAATTTTCGTCTAATCAGGAATAGGAATGTTTCAGATGGCATTATTGAATATGATGCATACGTAAAAAGTTTTGTAATTAATATGCAGGATGAGGCTTTATTGACACAATGGAGAAAAACAGATGATAGCCGCAACGTTATTTTTAAGGCAGTTGTATTTAAAGATTGGATGAAAGGAGGGTTTGAAAAAGGATTTGAAAATCGCTCTATTCAATTGCCCCCGGCTCCTTATTTCCTGTCAACTGAAAAAAAACAGTTTGATATTTATATTAACATGCTGGACAGATACTCCACAATCAATTTCTGGTTTATTCAGAATACAAAAATGGCAGTAAAAAAAGCTGAAGTGCTTGATTCACTGATAAAAAAAGAATACCATCTTCAATAAATACTTTTATGGAAGTTCATGCACATGCTCATACCGAAAGAAAAAAATGGACACATTATCTATGGGAGTTTCTCATGTTGTTCCTTGCCGTATTTTGTGGATTTTTGGCAGAGTATCAGTTGGAGCATAAGATCGAAAAGGACAGAGAAAAAGTTTATATGCAGAATATGCTGGAAGACCTGGAAGCCGACACAGCCATTTATTCTGATTATGCAAAAAGAAATGCCATAATTTTTGATTTGATTGATACGATGACTCATTTGATAAAGAGTCCGGAGAGAAAGCAGCATATCAGCAAACTTGCCTACGCAGCGAGGATAGTTACAGCTAAATGGAAACAAATAGCTCCGGTGAAAAGAACGTATGAACAAATGAAAAGCTCTGGGCATTTAAGATTAATTGGAAAACGACAAGTGGCTGATAGCGTTTCTTCTTATTACAACTCTTTGTTTGAATTGGATACCTATAACGACGTGGGAATGATATGGGCCGATAATTATGCCGAAGCCATTGCAAAAATATTTGATGGAGAGGCTTTATTAAATATAATAAAAGAAAAGAAAGAGATTAAGCTGAAGGAGGATGTATTACTAACTGAAGACCGGGTGATCATCAATGAATTAATAACAAGTGCAGGCTATTTTTATGGCGCACTTTCTTTAAACCAAAATTTGGGAAATGACAGAAGCAAAGCAGCACAACGATTAATTGAACTGATAAAAAAACAATATCACCTCGAATAAAATACTTATGGAAGTTCATAGCCACACACATACCGAAAGAAAAAAATGGACGCATTATCTCTGGGAATTTTTAATGTTGTTCCTTGCTATTTCACTTGGCTTTTATGCTGAAAATCTCAGGGAAGGGATAAAGCACAAAGAAGAAGTGAAAACACACATGCGGTCTCTTTTATCCGATCTTGAATCTGATGTTCTCTTTTTTGATTCTGTAATTGAACGAAATAGCTATAGTACAAAAATGGCAGACTCACTGATCAATCTGCTGCATTCAAATATTTCAAATACTCCAGCAATTTATTTTACCGCAAGAAGTGTTACCTCTAATATTGGCTACTATTATTCCAATTCAAAATCGTTTGACCAGATGAAGAACTCCGGTTTGCTCAGGTTTATTAATCCAAAAAATTTACTTGATAGTATCGGGACTTATTATGTTTCGTTTCAGTGGCTCGCTAACCAAACCGACCTGGTGCGCCTTAAATTGGATGAAGTGCATAAAGGGAATGCCGTATTATTTGACAGCTATGTTTTTTACCAAATGATGAATATTGGATTAACTTCTTATAATGGCCGTCATCTTATTATAAATATGCCGGAAGGCCACCCGGCTTTGCTTTCTACAAATTTCAAAGACATCAATGCGGTATCACTGAATTATCATTACTATTCTACGACCATAAGATTCTATAATCGTACTGCCTTGATGCAAAAGCTGCGGGCTGAGCGACTTATTGAATTAATTAAAAAAGAATATTCTTTTAATTAAAGAAGCAATTTATGGAAGTACATGCACACTCACATACAGCAAGAAAAAAGTGGACACATTATTTTTGGGAGTTTTTGATGCTGTTCCTTGCTGTGTTTTGTGGATTTTTGGCCGAAAACCAGCGGGAACATATTGTGGAGCATCAACGTGAAAAAAAATTTGCAAGGCGATTACTTTCTGATCTTCGGGAAGATTCTGTTTTTTTTCAAAAAAGGGTTTTTCAACTGCAGGAAAGAAAGAAGGCACATGAGTTGTTTTTGAAAACTTTGACCGCTCCTGTTAGAGCTACAGACTCCGAAGTATTATTAAATTTCTTTCCATTACTAAGGGTTTATGCTGCAGAGATAATAACAGCAACCTATAGCCAGATGAAAACATCAGGAAGCTTGCGTTATATTCAAAATGATGATCTTACCACTGCATTGCAGAAATACTATGAGGTACAGTTACCCAAAACCAGCCGAGAACCGGAAGACGTAAAAAAGTTTTTTCTCGATCACATTACTCCTTATATGGCAAAGCATTTTCGTTTTCAGGATCTAAATTCTGATTCAGTAAAAAAAATAAATCATGTAATACTAGATCGTACCGCCCGATCCGACCAGGAACTTATTAATCTCATGGGCATGTATGACTCGGCATGCGGAGCAATACTTGAACGGTATAAAGAATCACTGAATCAAGCAATTGGATTAATTGAATTAATAAAAGAGGAATATCACCTGAAATAAATATTATGGAAGTACATGCACACACTCACACCGAAAGAAAAAAATGGACACATTATTTCTGGGAGTTTTTAATGCTGTTCCTTGCTGTGTTTTGTGGATTTTTGGCCGAAAACCAAAGGGAGCATATGATAGAGCATCAAAGGGAAAAGCAATACATGTTGACAATGCTGGAAGACCTTAAAGCAGACATCCCATTGCTTGAGGGAACAATAAAAGAGTGGAATGAAGTAAACAAAAGCATTGACTCCGTTACCGACGCTATTTCATTTCCGATAGACAGGATCGATTTACCAAAAGTTTACCGGAATATCAACGAAGCCCTTAATGTCTGGAGTTTTACCTATAACGATAGAACGATAACCCAGCTTAAGAATTCAGGAGGCTTCCGTATGATACGCAATAAAGTAGTTGCCGGTAAAATAATTGCTTACGACCAGTTCAATAATGATGCTGTTAAAAACATTTTCTTATTCCATTCTAAATTTTACGAAAATGCGATGGCATTGCGGAGCAGGATCTTAGCAGAAGGTATCATTTCAGAAATATATAAGTTATACAGCAACTCTCCGGCTCCCTATTCAGCAAATCATTTGATAGACAGTTTGATTAAAAAAAATAGTATACCATTGTC
>DASYQG010000494.1:0-10052 GCA_036005825.1 Chitinophagaceae bacterium
TGCAAAATACCAGTTATTCTTTTTCCAGGCAGTCCTAACCAGGTAAGCAAATATGCTGATGCACTTTTATACCTCTCTTTGATATCAGGAAGAAACGCCGAGTTATTGATCGGGCAACATGTAGTATCTGCACCATTTGTAAAAATGAGTGGTTTGGAAATTATGCCAACAGGTTATATGGTAATTGATGGTGGAGCTCCAACAACAGTTTCATATATCAGCAATGCATCTCCTATTCCTTCTGATAAAAATGAAATAGCCATGTGCACTGCAATGGCTGGTGAAATGCTTGGTATGAAACTGATCTATATGGACAGCGGCAGCGGCGCTAAAAGAGCAATCAGCGAAAGCATGATCGAATCAGTTGCAAAAAATATTGAAGTACCACTAATAGTTGGAGGTGGCATCACCAATCCTGAAAAAGCTTATCTCAATTGTAAAGCGGGGGCGGATCTTATTGTTGTTGGTAATGCGATCGAAAAAGACGCTTCATTAATTAAGGAAATGGCGGCGGCTATTCACTCTGTTCCAGTAAAAATTTAGAAAGATATTTTTGTTCCCGGCAATAGTTCCCTGATCAAGCTTCGTTGCGTCGCACTCTTGTACTGCAGGAATTCTATTCGGCATCTATTGTCTTAATTCATCAGTCTCATCTATTCCGAGCATTCAATTCTGCCACATCATTTCTTATCCTTGCTTTCATTATTCTTTAAATTTCATAACTTTTCATAATGCACCGAACCTGCTTTGTCCTACTATTGATCGTTATCTCCTTTTCAAAACTGAATGGGCAAAATAATGAACAAGTTGCTTTAAATGAAAGTGTCCAGTTTCACCGTCTCACTACAGAGCAGGGTTTACCACACGATAAAATCACTGCTTTATTGCAGGACACAAAAGGTTTTATGTGGATTGGTACCATCAATGGTTTAAGTCGTTTTGATGGCAGCCGTTTTTTTGTATATAAAAATGATCCCGCCGATACATTTTCAATCAGTGATAACAATATAACAAACCTGTCATTAGATAGCAACGGCAGAATATGGGTCGGTACATATTGGCAAGGATTGAACTTGCTCGACGAAGGAACCCATAAATTTATCAGTTTTAAAAATCAGCCGAAAGTCAAACCGCTATTTTCGAACAATTTTATTCCGTCAGTCCGGCATCTTGATAACACACATATTGCCATTGCCCAGGGAGATCTACTGATCCTTGACATAAAAACAAGAACGTCTGAGTTTATTGCACTTCCTCAAAATACATGGAAGGAAAAAATTATCAGCATGGCTCCGGATAGGTTTAACCCCTATGAAGTTTTTATAGACCATGAAAAAAAATGGTGGCTTACAGGTGAAACCGGTATTGTACAATATGATCCTGTATTAAAAAAAATGAATTTGTTTTCCCTTCGAAAAGATATTCCTGATGTCTTGAACAAGGGCAGTACTTATGGTTGCCAGGAAGATAATGACGGAAATATATGGATAGGCGGAGGTGGGTTATTTGAATATGACAGGGCCTCGAATAAATTTATCCAACATTATCCTTCCAGGTTTCTGCCTGCGGATATTAAAACAAAATGGGTAAAGACAGTGTTGTGCAGCAAAGATGGAACCATTTGGTTTGGTACTAATAATGGATTATTTCATTATTTCCCTGAAACGGGAAAATATTTTGTTTACCTCGCTAATCCCAAACATTTTTTTTCTATTAGTGATAATGACATTAACTGCCTGTATGAAGACAAACAGGGCATTTTATGGATAGGAACAGGTAATGGACTAAATGCAGTGTATCCGCAAACTTCAGCTTTTGGAGTATATCAAAATATTCCCGGAGAAAAGAATTCACTGCAAAGCGATGTCACCATGGCTTCTTTTAAGGACGATAAAGAAAACATATGGGTGGGAACCAGCAAAGGATTGGAGTGTATTGACCAGGCAACGGGCAATGTAACGCAGTATCAATTCATAGACCCACACCTGAAAGATCAATGGCAGTATTTTGTAATGCCGATCTTTCAGCAAGATGCCAGTTCGTTTTGGGTAGGCACATGGGGAGCGGGAATGCAGTTGTTTGATTTTAAAAAAAGAAAATTCATCGCCTCTTATGCTCATTTTTCCAATAGCCCGCTTTCCATTAGCAGTAATTTTATTCATGCGTTTTGTAAAGATAGCCGTGGAAATCTCTGGATCACTACATGGAATGGTGGTGTTGACCGATTTGACCCACGTAAACATATTTTTGAACATTTTACTACAACGAACAAAAAAATCAATTTCGATTACCTGAATAAGATCTGTTTTGCTTATAACACAATTTGGGCAGGTAATCGTGAGGGGCTTGTTAAGTATGATTCGCTTACTAACAAATTTCATTTGTTCCGCATTACTAATGATTCAACCAATATTTTTTCCAGTGCGGTAGGTGAAATTACGCCGGACGGGAAAGGGAATTTATGGATCGGGTCCTTCAAAGGACTCATCAAATTTGATTGCAACACTAACCGCTTTAAAAAAATAGAAGCTGTCGGCAATTCTGAAGTTAGCGGCGTTCTTATTGAAAGCGAGTCCGAAATCTGGCTGACTACCTCCGAAGGAGTGAAACTTTATAATCCGGTTACAGAAAAACTCACTACTTATTCTTTAAAAGACGGTTTACCTATCAGCTATTTTGCCGGTGAATTTTATTCTTATAAAGCGCCTGACGGAGAAATATTTTTGAGCTCCAATAATGGGTTAATTCATTTCCGCCCTGAAAATATCCGGCGTAATGATTCCAAGCCTTCGCTGTTTATTACTTCTGTAAAAATTGAGAACAAAGAATTAGAAGGCCTTGGCGATGTGAATCAATTGCGTTATTTAAAATTGAATTATAACCAGAACTACCTCACCCTGGGTTTTGCCGCCATGAACTTTATTAATCCGGGACAAAATAAATATGCATATAAATTGGAAGGTGTGGATAACGAATGGGTCTTTTCGGGAAATAGAAACGAAGCGATCTATACCAATCTTTCTCCAGGTGATTATGTCTTTAGAATAAAAGGTTCCAATGATGCAGGCATTTGGAATGAAGAAGGAGTTACGTTAAATATACATATCAATACACCTTGGTGGCGAACATGGTGGTTTTATGGACTTTGCTTTATAACCGTTATGGCGATTGGTTATAGCCTGTATAGAATTCGCATCAGCCGTATAATTGGTGAACAGAAACTCAGGAATAAAATAGCCCGTGATCTGCACGATGATATTGGATCTACACTAAGTGGCATTAAGTTGTTCAGCAGCATGGCGCAAAATAAATTAATGCAGGAAAATTCAGAAGCCTTAAATATTGTTGAGCGGATAACTGAACGATCAGAAAAAATGATAGATGCGATGAGTGATATTGTCTGGAGCATTAACCCGGTAAATGACTCTATTGAAAATATGTTTGTAAGAATGAAACAGCATGCAGCCGAAATGTTTGAACCCAGGAATATTTCTTTCCGGTTCAATTCAGAGGAAAGCATAACTAAAATGAAGATTCCACTGGAAATAAGAAAAGATATTTATTTGATCTTTAAAGAAAGTATCAATAATGCAGTAAAACATGCGAACTGCAAAAATGTTTTCATCAATTTAGATATTCAACAGAAAAATTTCAAAATGACGATCATTGATGATGGAATCGGCTTTGATATTAAAGAACTCAATGGCAAAGGTAATGGGCTTGGCAACTTCAGTGAAAGAGCAAAAAACATTGGCGGCAAGATCAACATTTCATCCATGCCAGGAAAAGGTACAAACGTTGAATTAGTTGTACTAGTCACCTGATAAGGTGATTGTCAAGAAACAAAAACTAAAATAACTTTCAAAATAACAAAAGTCCGATTGACATCAAGTACTACAACAAAGATCATCTTATATGAAGACAACCCCGATATGAGGGAAGGTCTTTCAACGCTTATTGCATTTTCTAAAAACCTGGAGCTAGCTGGTTCATTCATCAATTGCTCTGATTGTGATGCTCATGTTGAAGCATTGCAACCTGATATTATCTTAATGGATATTGAAATGCCAGAGACAAATGGGCTTGAAGGAATCCGGAAAATTAGAGCCGTAAACAAGACTGTTAAAATTATCGTGCTAACTGTTTTTGATGATAACCAAAATGTATTTGATGCCATTTGCGGCGGAGCAAATGGCTACCTGTTAAAAAAATCATCGCCAAAACAGATCACGGACGCAATAAGCGAAGCGTTGGCTGGCGGAGCACCGATGACACCAAGTATTGCAAATAAAGTTTTAAAGCTTTTGGCCGATTCCAATTTATCTGCACAACAGAAACAAGATTATGGTCTTACTGCAAAAGAAAAAATGATACTGCAATCCCTAGTAAACGGTAACAGTTATAAAATGATCGCAGTTGAACAGGAAATCGCAATTGATACTGTAAAATCTCATCTGAAAAAGATCTATCAAAAATTGCAAGTGCATTCACAAACGGAAGCAGTAGCGAAGGCACTAAGAAATCGCATTGTTTAAACTTAACTATGGAGTTTAATAATGATCAAATTCCTGCGTTATGCATTCTTCCGTTATCAATATATTCCGATAAAGCAGTTCCGCATTGATCAATCACTGGCAATCATTTCCTTCACAAGTAAATGCCATAACAATTAAAACATAACATTTCCATTGACCATTTTCCAGTTTCCATGCTCTATAATATGGTCCGGAAATAGTGCGTTTGTATTGACCATTTTTTTGAGTTGTAGATTGTGTAAAGGTTCCTTTGTCATAACCACACCACACAGGCTCGGTTGATCCGGCTTTTACTTCCTCGATTTCATAAGTGGTAATGATATCTCTTCCTGGATTAGTAAACATCTGCGTTTTCATTTTTTTGAAAACTTCCAGGTTAATTGTCTGTGTTTCTCCTCGTGCTGTAAAGGCAATGTTGCTGTCAAGAAAAGGAAAAACTAATGATGTGTCCCGGTTCTTTTCACCTACCGACAATTTTTGAACTGCCTGCTTTAAAGAAGTTGTGTATTTGTTTTCAGTTTGCGATCTTACTGAGTTAGCACACAATAAACTTGCGCAAACGACAACAAGAAGTCTAATTTTTGTAGACATGATAATTATTTTTTTGGAGTTACTTACAATCATTCCCTTCACAACTAAAAGCCATTACTGCGATGTGATAACATTTCCATTGACCATTTTGTAATGACCATGATCTGAAATATGGTCCACTAACCTTACGATTATATTTTCCATCTGTAGAAACAATAGTCTGCGTAAAGATTCCTTTGTCATAACCCGCCCAAACAGGTTCTTCCTGGCCTGTCTTCACCTCTTCTATATTATAAGTAGTAGTCATCCTCATCGACGTATCCATTAGTTGCATTGCAACATTTTTTTTGTATTCGGGTGTTAATCCAAAAACGGTTGTTTGTCCACGAAAAGTCATTGCAATATTACTGTCCTGTAAAGAAAATAGAGTTGCAGTATCTCTATCAAAAACTGCCTTGGAAAATTTGTCTACTGCTTCTTTTAATGAAATTGTGTATTTATTTTCAGGAGCAGCTTTTACTTCTTTGCTTTCAGGTTTTTCATTTGAAGTACAGGAAATGAAAATGACAGCTGCACTTAATACAAGGAGTATTTTACTTTTTATAAACATAATGTTTGGTTTTACTATGATTTAAATGTTGAGATCACCTTATTTGGATCATTTGTTTGGTGTCAATGATTTTTCCATCAATTACTAAAGAGTATTGATAAATGCCAGATGGTAATTCATTTGCTTTTACATTAATTGTTCCTTTTCCCTCGCCATTCAGTTTTATCGACTTTAATAATTTTCCGCTTGAATTATAAAAATTAATAAAAGCGGTAGTCTTATACTTTGATAAATTATAACCGATCGTGGTGGTATTGCTGAAAGGATTCGGCATGTTTTGTTCAAGCTTCGCAGTCACGGAAAGTTCTACTGTTTGCTGGTTTCCGTTTGATTGAATTTTTGAGCTTTTGATCAAAGTTTTCAATTCATCAATTTGTTTTTGCAGGTTTTCGATCTTTGCATCTTTTTCGTCATTCGCTTTGCTTAATTCCTGAATTCCTTTTATTATGATCGGGATCATCTCTACATAATTCACAGCCTTGAAATTGACAACTTCCTCTTTTATTTTTTCGTCATCTTTATTTTTGTTATCAGCATCTTCCTTTTTAGGCTTGGCTATATTGGGATCAAATTTTGATTCTTTTATTAAATCAGGTAATACCTTTTCCACTTCTTGAGCAATTAGTCCGTAATGATTTCCCGTTTCAAGATTCATTAACTTATAATTTCCATCCTGCCGAAATTCATATTCAGTAGGATGAAGTTTATTAATAATTATCAGTGCCCCGGAAAGATCTTTTATATTTTTTTTGAGATTTCTATCTGATAAGTAGAAATAACCGCCGGCAACTATATCGCCATTAAAATAACCAGCATATTGAGAAATGTTATTGTAGGTAGTGGCAAATAAGCCATTACCTGTAGAAGATGCCGCTGAAACTCCTACACCATTTGTGCTTCCACCGAAAATACCCGGATAGTTACCCGCAATTCCGTAAATACCGAATCCAGTTGCTCCTCCATCACCATAAACTCCATAACTTGATCCGCTACCGTATACTCCATGACTGCCACCGGTGCCGTACACTCCATAACTGTAAGCAAGAGCAGAAAATGCAGAACCATAAACTCCATAAGTACTACTGAGTAAGTTGTTCGAAGAGCCTTCGCCCTTAACTCCTATTGGACCACCTCCAACAACTCCAACCGGACCTTCTCCGTAAATACCATATGTGCCTCCTTTCCCATAAAGTCCATATCCATTGCCGGTAGTAATGCCTGAAATAGCATTGCCAGAAGTTTTATTTGCTAAAATTGAGCTTGCATTAAGTTGACCAGCTACATAAGCGTTACGCCAGGCTAAACCAGAAGATCCAAGATCTAAGCTATTATTAACAGATGGTAATAGATGAACGTTAACAGCAGTCGTTGTTAGATTTGATAAAGATTGATTAGCATTATCAGCACTCTGTGAAGATGTAGTTGAAAAAGTTTGCCAGGAAGTTCCGTTGAAACCTTCGAATCCGTCACCGTTGAATCGAATATTTCCCGCTACTGCCGTATTACTAAAACCCACTTTTACTCCACCTTTAACCGCTACATCATAGGTGCCTACGTTTAATGTAACATAAGGAACACCATCTTCATCTCTAAACTCCCATTGATTAGGGTTTCCATTCATATACAAGCCTTCGTTGGGTTCACCATTACACAAAAGAGCAAACTGATTATGATTGACGAGATGAGCTGCAGCTCCTGAAAAAAGGAGGTTGCCTTTATTATCAAATGTTGAATAATCAGGGCCGATACTACCTATTTGCAATCCGCCTCTTGATGTTAATAGATGCGACTGAACATTTAATATAACAAATGGTGAGCCGGCTTCATCCCGAAACTCCCATTGATTGGGATTGCCATTCATATATAAACCTTCAAGAGGTTCTCCATTACATAAAAGAGCAAACTGATTATGGTCAACAAGATGAGCCGCACTTCCCGAAAAATGCAAATTGCCTTTATTGTCAAATGTTGAATAATCAGGGCCTGTTATGCCTACTCTCAAATTACCTGCTATGTCCAGGTTATAGGTTGGAGTATTAGTTCCAATTCCAAGTTTTCCGGCAATATAACTATTACCGTTATTGGCATTTATACTAAAAACCGATACTGCATTGCCGTTTCTGAATTCATATTGTGGAGTTGTTGAATTAAAGAACATCCCATATTTAATATTTCCAGCAGACTGAAAAACATATTTATTACCACCCACTTTATAAACACCAGTACCACCAAAACTAAGCTCACCATTCGGATCAAATCTTGCAAAGTTGTTGCTTGTACCAAAGCGCCAGGCGCTGCCTGCATTTAAAATTCTTCCAACTTCAACAGAATTTGCTTTAAACACAAGATCGGTGGCATCCTTTGTTCCAATGAAATTGGTATTTGCATTGGTACCTGTGTTTCCTGTCGTAGACCAACTCTGTTGAGCCAACATACTAATTGGTATGCAACCAATGGTAAGCAGGCAAATTATTTTTCTCATAAACTAAGTTTTAGTAACCAAACTTAATTTTTCACCTAAAGCAAGACAATCGCCTGATTGGGTGATGAAAAACAAATGGCCCGCATTTATGCGAGCCATTAAAAATTATTTTGAATTTATAATCATCTCAACTCATCCACGTTCACTCTTGTTGGTGTATCCTTTGCCGCAATAATGCTCCTTGAAGCCAATGCAATAGATTTAATGATCATTGCCATGTTTTCCATATCGAGTGTTTCTATTTGGTCGCTGACTTTATGATAGTTCGGTTCATTATCCATTTTTGAGGTAGAGATCGTATGTGCAGGAACCCCTAATCTTGCTAGTGTTGCATTATCAGAACGATAAAAAAGATTTTGAGTAGTATAAGGATCAGGATAAAAAGTGAAGCCGGTGCCTTCCAAATTCTTTTGCATGATGGCGCCCATATCAGTTTTTTCATAACCGGTGATATAAGCAGAATTCTTTCCCCATTTACTTTCAGTGCCGATCATTTCAATATTGAACATCGCCATCACTTTTGCCGGATCAAATTGTCTTGAAAAGTATTGCGAACCAAAACCGCCAACTTCTTCAGCAGTAAATGCAGCAAACACAATCGTTCTTTCATTATTCCCTAACGCTTTAAAATATTTTGCCAGCATGATCACGGCCGTTGTTCCTGCCGCATCATCATTAGCGCCGTTATAAATTGAATCGCCGTCCACAGGTTTTCCCACACCTAAATGATCATAATGCCCTGAGAAGATCACATACTCATCTTTCTTTGATTTACCCGGTAAGATGCCAACCACATTCGCCAGCTTTTGTTCAGTTATTTCATGACGGGCTTCAACAGTAAATGTTTTTGGATCTGTAGTTGTCAATACAAACACAACACTGTTATCCATTTTAAACATTGCTCTTTTCAAGCCTGCAAGCCGAGGGAAATTCTTTGAAAAGCTTGTATCTACCAGCACTATGTAATTTTTTCCCGAACGAACATACTTTATAACCTCACTTTGAAAATTCTTTCCTGCTTCGAGCTTAACTTTTTCATATCCAGATTTCTCATTTATATTCAATCCCGGTTGACAAGTAATAACCATTACATTTTTAAAATCGACTTCGCCGTTATCAAAAGTTGCAGATCCGCTTACGAACTTTGGGGTCACCATAGTAAAATCCTGCCTGAATCCGCTTGCACCATTGAAGGTTTGCAAACCGGCTTTCTTAAATTCATCAGCAATAAAATCAGCGGCTTTATCTATTTCCGGACTGAATGTTTTACGACCTCTCATCTCATCAGCAGAAAGAACTTTTTCAATTCTTTCTACTTCTTTTGCATTGATAATTGCGTCTGCCTTCTGTCCAAAAACAAAAAAGGTTGTTGTCATCAACAACCCAATCAAGATAAATTTCTTCATGTAGTGTTGTAAATTTTAAATGTGCTTCTTATAATATTTGTTTATTCACCATTGACCACTCACCATTTACTTACAGGCTCATCATTTCTTTGAACTTTACGGTTTGCCTGCGGCTTACTTCTATTTTTTCGCCGCCTTTTAATTCAAGCAACAAGCCGCCATTAAAATAAGGTTCAATTTTATCGATCATGCGAAGGTTTACAATATGTTTTCTGTTTGCACGAAAAAAAGTTTTTGGATCTAATCTTTCTTCCAGGGCATTCAGTGATTTAAGAATAAGTGGTTTGTTGCCACCAAAAAAAACTTTAGCATAATTGCCAACGCTTTCAAACAATCTTATATCCGATAATTTCACAAACCAGCAGCGTTCACCATCTTTTACAAATACCTGGTCAGCTTCCGTTAAAATTGATTGATTGAAATTCTCTGGTATTATATGATTCTCCTTCACTTCAGCTACATGGAGTTTCTGCATAGCATCTGCAAGA
>DASYQG010000495.1:0-9716 GCA_036005825.1 Chitinophagaceae bacterium
ACTGTTTGGTGGTTGTTGAGCGAATTGTATAAAAAAGGGTTGTTGTATGAAAGTGTAAGCATTCAGCCTTATTCGCCTGCTGCAGGAACGGGTTTGAGTTCACATGAATTGAATATGCCGGGAACTTATAAGGATGTAAAGGATACTAGTGCTGTTGCGATGTTTAAAGCAGTAAAGAATGATAAGAGTAAATTTTTGTTTGATGCAGCCAATAATGATGAAGTTTTCTTTTTAGCATGGACGACAACTCCCTGGACACTTCCTTCAAATCTTGGATTGACTGTTGGACCAAATATTGATTATGTCTTAGTAAAAACTGTAAATCCCTATTTGCATAATGGAATAAATATTGTTCTGGCAAAAGCGCTGCTCGGAAAATATTTTAAAGAAGAGAATGCAGACTTTGCGGGATATAAAAATGATGGCAAGAATCTCCCTTATAAAATAATTGGTGAGTTTAAAGGAAATAAAATTGAAGGTTGTGAATACGAGCAACTACTTCCTTATGATGCCAACTCGCCAAAGCTTATTGAGGAAATAACTCCAGGAGCAAAGCCATTCCAGGTATTGGTTGACACATTCGTTACTACTGAAGATGGTACTGGTATCGTTCACACGGCTCCTGCTTTTGGTGCTGATGACTTTAAGGTTGGTAAGAAATATAATATTGGAATCCTCACCATGGTTGACCGTGAAGGGAAATTTGTTGATGGGTTAGGTGAATTCAGCAACCGATATGTAAAGAATTATAAAGATCAGAAAGATTATGTTGATGTAAATGTTGACATAGCTGTTAAATTAAAAAAGGAGAACCGGGCATTTAAGGTTGAGAAATACGAGCATAGCTATCCGCATTGCTGGCGTACTGATAAACCAGTTCTGTATTACCCACTTGATGCATGGTTTATTAAAACAACTGCTATCAAAGACAGGATGGTTGAATTAAATAAAACCATTAACTGGAAACCGAAATCAACAGGTGAAGGAAGATTTGGCAATTGGCTGGAGAATATGGTTGACTGGAATCTGAGCCGTTCAAGATTTTGGGGAACACCGCTACCAATTTGGAAAACGGAAGATGGAGAAGAAGAAATTTGTATCGGTAGTATAGAAGAACTTTATGCTGAAATTGAAAAAGCAAAACATCTTAATAAATCCGAAATCGTAGATCGTAAATCTGAAATTGATTTGCACAAGCCTTATGTTGATGAAATAATTTTAATCAGTAAGTCAGGCAAATCTATGAAACGGTTACCTGATCTGATCGATGTTTGGTTTGATAGCGGCGCTATGCCTTATGCTCAATGGCATTTTCCTTTTGAAAATAAAGAAACATTTAAGCAAAGCTTTCCAGCAGATTTTATTGCAGAAGGAGTTGACCAAACAAGAGGCTGGTTCTATACACTTCATGCCATTGCTACATTGGTCTTTGATTCTGTTGCATTCAAAACTTGTGTATCAAACGGATTGGTGCTTGATAAGAGTGGCAATAAAATGAGTAAGCGATTAGGTAATGTTGTTGATCCATTCAAAACAATTGAAACTTTTGGTGCCGATGCAACAAGATGGTATTTGGTTACAAATGCTTCTCCATGGGATAACATGAAGTTTGATCTGGATGGCATAAAAGAAGTTCAACGTAAATTTTTCGGCACACTTTATAACACTTACCAGTTTTTTTCTTTGTATGCAAATGTTGATGGTTTTGCATTTAAAGAGAAATATGTTCCTTTAAACGAAAGACCTGAAATAGATCGTTGGATACTTTCTTCATTAAATACTGTTATAAAGAAGGTAAATGAGTTCATGGAGGATTATGAACCTACGCAGGCTGGTCGTGTTGTTGAAGATTTTGTTGACGAGCATTTAAGCAACTGGTATGTTCGTCTTTGCCGTCGTCGTTTCTGGAAAGGAGAATATGAGCATGATAAAGTTTGTGCTTATCAAACCTTGTATGAATGTTTGGAGACCGTGCTAAGGTTAATTGCACCGATTTCTCCTTTCTTTAGCGATGCAATTTTTTCTAATTTAAATGCGATCACCAATCGTTTCAAAGTGGAATCAATCCACCATGCAGATTTCCCTACTGCTGATGAAAGGTTAATTGATATATCGCTTGAAGAAAGAATGCAACTGGCCCAAGATGCTTCATCATTAGTATTGTCATTACGCAAAAAACAAAACATAAAAGTTCGTCAACCCTTACAAAAGTTTTTGATACCTGTATTAAATGCTTCGATGAAAGAGCAATTACAAAAGATCGAAGACCTGATCAAGGCTGAAGTGAATGTGAAAGAAATCGAATATCTCAATCCCGACAATACTTTTATCAGTAAAAAGATCAAACCAAACTTTGTGGCTTTAGGTAAAAAGCTTGGTCCAAAGATGAAAGCGGTTTCAGCATTGCTAGGCCAATTTACCCAGGAACAAATTCGGCAGTTAGAAAAAGATGGTCAATATAATTTGTCAGTTGATGGCGAAGACTTAATATTACAGGTTACAGATGTAGAAATAACAAGTGAGGATATCCCGGGCTGGTTGGTAGCAAGCAAAGGGCAATTGACGGTGGCCTTAGATGTAACAATAAGCGAAGAATTGGAGCATGAAGGAAATGCCCGAGAGTTTGTGAACAGGATCCAGAAGATCCGCAAGGATAGCGGCTTTGAGCTGACAGATAGGATTGAAGTTGGAGTAATGGCAGAGAATGGATTAAAAAATTCGTTAGCTCAGTTTAAAGACTATATTTGCGCCGAAATTCTGGCAGATAAACTGGAATTTTTAACCGATAATAATAGTGGAATAGAAATTGAAGTGAATGATATTCAATTAAAAGTGATTGTTTCAAAAAAAGCTTAAACGTATGGCTACCAAGAAAAAGCCTGCATCAAAAAAAGCTAGCAAGCCAGTGAAAAAAACGACAAAAAAGCCGGCACCTAAAAAACCCGCCGCAAAAGCGGCCCCTAAAAAGGCTGCTAAACCAATAGTGAAAAAAGCAACCCCTCAAAAGCCAGCAGCTAAAGTTGCTGCAAAAAAACCTGCTGAAAAGCCGGTAGTAAAGCCAGTTGAAAAAAAGGTGGCTGGTCATGAACACAAATCTTTAGTTTCCGTAAAACCCCAAATAAAACAAATAGTGAAAAAGGAACCTCCTAAACCCGGGAAAGTTGTGATACCGAAAACAACCACGAAATCAGTAAAGAAATATGAGCCTGAGTTTACCAAATCTGTGCTTGATTCACAGGCACAGGATCCTGGTGCTCCGGTGCATAGATATTCCGATGCAGAATTAGTTGAGTTCAGAGAAATTATCGGGAAAAAACTAGATGCTGCAAAAAAGGAATTGAACTACCTGCAAGGTCTTATCACCCGTAAAGATGAGAGTGGTGATATGGATGAAGGCCGTTACATGACCATGGAAGATGGAAGTGTAAGTATGGAGAGAGAACAGCTTAGCCAAATGGCAAGCCGCCAGATCACTTTCATCGATCATCTTGAAAAAGCAATGATGCGTATCGAAAATAAAACCTACGGCATTTGCCGTGTTACAGGTAAGTTGATCGATAAAGCAAGATTAAGAGCAGTACCACATGCTACACTTAGCATCGAAGCAAAGCAGATGATGAATAAATAAGGTATCACTAAAACTAATTTTAAACCGTGGATCTATTTCCACGGTTTTTTATTTGCAAATATTATTTTCCAAGTAACTTGTTGCAAATTTTTTTGATAATGAATCGTACTGTATTATTCACGGCACTTTTCTTTTCAGTAATTACAAGTGTAAGATCACAGGTTGTTTCGGGTCCAATGCTCGGACCAATTGAATACCGTGATGCTAAAGTCTGGATCGAGGTAACTCCGCAGGTAAAATCAGTTTCCTTGCAGTATAAAAAGAAGGGAGATACAAAAACAAAAACCGTTTTATACAAAGGCCAGCTTGGAAATGATTTTAATCCATTGCAAGTAACAGTCGGCGGATTAGATGTGAATACAACTTACGAATATCAATTTATAATTGACGGCAAACCGTCATCAGCAAAAGGTCAGTTTACCACAAAAGATCTCTGGCCATATCGCAAACCCGTTCCTGATTTTTCTTTTCTTACCGGCAGTTGTGCTTATTTTAATGAACCGGCTTATGACAGGCAATATACTGACCTGGTAAGATTGGACAAGCCAGCTGTGCCTTATGGAAGGGACTCTTCTATTTTTGAAACAATGGCTAAAGAAAAATCTGCTTTTATGCTTTGGCTCGGCGATGCATGGTATACAAGAGATGTAGATTATAATAGTGAATGGGGTTTATGGTATAGAGCATCACATGACAGGGCTCACCCAGTATTGCAAAATTTTTTGAAAGTGATGCCACAGTATGCAATATGGGATGATCATGATTTTGGTCCGAACGATATTGGTAAAAATTATATTTTGAAAGAAGCAAGCCGAAAAGTTTTTACGAATTATTTCTGTAACACATCGTATGGTGAAAATGGACAGGGTATCTATTCAATGATAAGTTGGGCCGATGTGGATGTGTTTATGACAGATGATCGTTGGTGGCGTAGCGAAGACAAGATGAAAGACTCGGTAGATGGAAAACCAAATCCTGAAAAAAGAATGTTGGGTAAAGAACAAATGGAGTGGCTGAAAAATTCTTTATTACACAGTTTCGCAACATTTAAAATTATAGCAGTCGGCAGCCAGGTATTGAACCCTGTTTCGCCTTTTGATAAATGGTGGGATTTTCCTGCCGAGTATGATGAATTGATGAACTTTATAAAGGAATACAAGATCAGCGGTGTTGTATTTCTTACAGGAGATCGTCATCATAGTGAAATAATTAAAGTGGAGCGACCCGGTCATTATCCATTGTATGATGTCACTGTTTCGGCACTTACTTCAACAGGCTATCCGTTCGGTGCGGCGGAAAAAAATAATCCTTATCGTGTAATTGGGTTTGACCAGAAACAGAACTATGCAAGATTTTCTTTTTCGGGCAAACGTGGAGAAAGAAAATTGACGGTTCAATATTTGGGGTTAAAAGGTGAAGCTCTTGGAGAATGGAGTGTAAATGAAAAAGAACTCAGGAATCAATAATAAGTAGCCAGCACATGACTATTCATTTTACATATGAAAAATCTAAAGTGATGCAGGGCTTGCGATATCATTTTATTACCAGGCCCGAGTTGCGTCTTATGATCATCGTGGTAAATGTATTTGCTTTACTTTCTGCTACCTTGTTTTATTTTAAGATCGTCACAGCGCTTGCATTTTTTATAGGAAGTCTTCTGTGGTTCATGTTGATGATAAGCGTTTGGTTTTTGTTGCCCGAGATCATTTATCGTCGTACATCAACTTTCAAAGATCATTTTGAAATGAGTTTTGAAGAAGCTGGATTTTCTTTAGGTAATGAAAGAGGTTCACGCAATTGGCCGTGGCAAGTATTAACGACATTCCTGGAAAGTCCTCATTTTTTCTATTTGTATTTCGATAGCCGCACTTTTTTCCTTGTTCCAAAGTCAGGATGCAGATCAACTGATGAAGTATTTGAATTAAGACAATTGTTGAAAGAAAAAATTAAGAAGAAGTAAATTTTATTCGTGAGTGGTTAATGATTAAAAAACTCGAAGCTCGTGGCTCAAAACTTCTCTCCTCACAATTCTTTTACCATTTCATAATGCGGAATAGTGATCTCGATGAATTCAGCACCGCTTATTTTATATCCCATTTTTTCAAAAAAGGGAACTGTAGGTTTTCTTGCATGCATGCTCATGATCCTGTAACCATGATCTCTTGCGAGGTTTTCAGCAAATTGTATAAGAGCTCTTCCAATCCCCTTTCCCTGCAAATTATTTAATACTGCCATTTGTCTTAGACGGGCTTTGCGTGGATCCATTTCAACGATCATACAACAGCCAAGCATTTGTTCATCTTCAAATGCACCAATAAGAAGATTATCTTTTTCTTTTTCGATCTCTGATTCGGTAAAACTAAGGCCAAGTGGTTTGCGAAGAATTTCTTCCCGCATTTTTATCATTTGCTGGTATTCAGGAGTGCCAAAATCTATTATTTTCAGAGCCATAGTTGGTTTCGATTGTTATCTATGCAGGATTTCAATTTACAACTTAAATCGATACTATCAACTGTTTGCAATTACATTTTCTGGTAAACTTTTGAGCCTAATCATTAATAGTCAGCAAGTTTCGAGCAACAAGAAAAAAACGCTGTAAATGCGGTAGTTAATTCAAATATTCTATTTTTGCAGCCATATTTAACTAAAATATCTCATCATGTCAGACATTGCATCAAGAGTAAAGAAAATCATTGTAGACAAATTAGGAGTTGATGAAGCAGAAGTAACCAACGAAGCTTCTTTCACTAATGATTTAGGTGCCGACTCACTCGACACCGTAGAGTTGATCATGGAATTTGAAAAGGAATTCAACATCTCCATTCCTGATGAGCAGGCAGAAACCATTACAACTGTTGGCCAGGCAATTGCTTACCTGGAAGAAAATGCAAAATAATTTATCTCGAACCAGGCGGTATATATTGCCTGTCTCGCCTCAGGCGGGAGAATAAATTTTATCCGCCTTCTGCTGGTATCGGGGAAGGCGGTTTTACTTGTACATCATAGCTGCTTAACTTTAATTAAAATTTGAGCTGGCAATTATGGAATTGAAAAGAGTAGTAGTAACAGGATTAGGAGCTATCACGCCGATTGGCAATACCATTGATGAATACTGGAACGGTTTGATCAATGGTGTTTCTGGTGCGGACATGATCACCTTGTTCGATGCTTCGAAATTCAAAACAAGATTTGCCTGCGAGATAAAAGGTTTTGAACCAACAGCATTCCTTGAAAAGAAAGAAGCAAGAAAGATCGATCGGTTTACCCAGATCGCATTGGTTGCAAGTGACCAGGCAGTAAAAGATGCGGGAATTACAAAAGATAATGTCAATACTGACCGGGTCGGTGTTGTGTTTGCAAGTGGCATTGGTGGTCTTATTACTTTTCAGGAAGAGGTAATGAATTTTGCAAAAGGCGATGGTACTCCCCGCTTCAATCCATTTTTCATTCCAAAAATGATCCTTGATATCGCCGCAGGGCAAATATCTATGCGTCACGGTTTCAGAGGGCCAAACTTTGCAGTGGTAAGTGCCTGCGCATCCTCTACCAATGCAATGATGGAAGCATCTAATCTTATTAGGTTGGGCAAGGCAGACATAATTCTTACTGGTGGTTCTGAAAGTGTGATAAGTGAAGCCGGTGTTGGTGGATTCAATGCTATGAAAGCGTTGAGCGAAAGAAATGATGATCCGAAAACGGCAAGCCGCCCTTACGATAAAGATCGTGATGGTTTTGTAATGGGAGAAGGTGCCGGTGTTGTTATCCTCGAGTCGCTTGATCATGCCATTGCAAGAGGCGCAAAAATCTATTGTGAGGTGGCTGGTTCGGGGGCTACTGCTGATGCACATCACATCACGGCCCCGCATCCTGAAGGATTGGGCGCAAAGAATGTAATGAATGCAGCACTTGAAGATGCTGGCATGAAGGCCGGGGACATTCACTACATAAATACACACGGCACATCAACACCACTCGGCGATATTGCTGAAGTGAAAGCCATTGTTGATGTTTTTGGTGAACATGCATACAATGTAAATATCAGTTCTACAAAATCCATGACTGGGCATTGTCTTGGCGCAGCTGGTGTTATTGAAGCTATTGCATGTATAAAAGCTGTGATGCATGATATCATTCCACCAACGATCAATCATTTTACCGATGATCCTGAATTAGATCCGCGTTTGAATTTCACTTTTCAAAAAGCACAGAAACGTATCGTGAACGCTGCATTAAGTAATACATTTGGTTTCGGCGGTCACAATGCATGTGTGATCGTGAAAAAATATAAATAAAAATTCAAGGTTATCTCACCTTGTAATTCTTCACAGAATTTTTCGTAGCTTTTGACCGTGGATTTTTTTAAGCAATTTTTTAAAGAAAGGGCTGGCGCTTCATTCAAGAAGCAATTAAAAAACGTACTTGGTTTCAGCCCGGATAATATCTCCCTTTACAAAACAGCCCTCACTCATCGTTCTGTTCGGGAAAATGCAGATGAGAATAATGAACGCCTTGAATATCTTGGCGATGCAGTCCTCAGTGCTTTGGTTGCCGACTATCTTTTTATGCGCTACCCCTATAAGGAAGAAGGATTTTTGACAGAAATGCGTAGTAAAATGGTAAATCGCCAGCAACTAAATGAGATCGCATTGCGAATGGGTTTGAAAAAAATTACGCTGTATAATAAATCAGATGGCTCTTTAAAGATCAGCCAGATCTTTGGAAATACATTGGAAGCATTGGTTGGCGCCATTTATCTTGACAGGGGCTATAAAAAAACTGCGAAATGGGTAACTGATAGAATTATTTTACCACACATGTTTATTGACGACCTCGAGTTGCTTGAGATCAATCATAAGAATAAGCTTTATGGCTGGGCCAATAAAAATGGAAAGGTGCTTGAATTTGAAACGGTAGAAGAAAAAGTTGAAAATGGCCGCAGACTATTTACAATTGCCGCAGTTGTTGATGGAAATAAAATAGCCGAAGGGAAAGCATTTAATAAAAAAGACGCTTCACAAATAGCTGCACAGATGGCGGTTGTAATGTTGGGGATCATCAATGTCGAAACTCCTTCAGAAAACGATAGCGAAAACAAGTAATTACTTACTTTATTTCTTCACACAATTCAATCAGCATGCCATTTGTAGATTTAGGATGAAGGAAACAAACTAGTTTATTATCGGCTCCCTTTTTTGGTTTGTCATTTAACAGGATGAATCCTTCATTTTTCAATCTTTCCATTTCTGTTTCTATGTTCTCAACTTCAAAAGCGATATGATGAAGCCCTTCTCCTTTTTTGTCAATAAACTTTGAGATCACACCATTTTCATCAATACTTTCTAGTAGCTCGATCTTTGTATCCCTGGTTTTGAAAAAAGCCGTATTTACCTTCTCGCTTTCGACCATTTCAGTTTTATAGCACTGACTATTCAGCAGCTTTTCAAACAAAGGCACGGATTCTGCCAATGTTTTTACAGCGATACCAATATGTTCGACTTTTAGCATAGCTCTTTGTTTTGATTTTAAAGGTCTTACGATTTTGGTAAAATTAGCTCTTAGCTTTAAAAATAGCCTTTTGAAGTCAGCTCTTTAAGGTTAATTTTGTAGTCGGTCAAATTTACAATCAAATTATTATGTTGAAATTTCCTATATATCTTGATCACAATGCTACGACTCCTTGCGACCCAAGAGTTGTTGAAGCAATGATCCCATATTTTACAAACAGTTTTGGTAATGCAGCAAGTCGTAACCATCCTTTTGGATGGCAAGCTGAAGAGGCTGTTGATTATGCTCGTGAGCAAGTGGCAAAATTAGTTGGAGCCGATCCGAAAGAAATAATTTTTACTTCTGGCGCTACTGAAGCTGATAACCTTGCAATAAAAGGTGTGTTTGAAATGTATGCAAGCAAAGGAAATCATATCATCACTTGCAATATCGAACACAAGGCAGTACTTGATACATGCAAGCATATTGAAAAAGAAGGCGGAGAAGTTACTTACTTAAAAGTAAATCCAGATGGCCTGATCGATATGAAAGAATTGGAAGCAGCTATCAAGCCAACTACCATTCTTATTGCCATTATGTATGC
>DASYQG010000496.1:0-4074 GCA_036005825.1 Chitinophagaceae bacterium
GTCTTGAATAATTCATTAATCACTAACAACGCATTAAACGAGATCAAAAAACTAAAGAGCCTTCAATCGCTTTCCCTTGCCGGAACCCAAATTGATAAAAATGCTGCGCAATCATTTTCACAATTCGATTCATTGAAAGAAGTTTTTATCTGGAACACAAAAATTTCAGCAACTGAGGCAGGCGAATTACAAAAGCAAAACAAAAAGATAAGATTTGACAGGGGATATATTCCTGACGA
The DNA here is from genome assembly GCA_036005825.1 of Chitinophagaceae bacterium. Classification (GTDB taxonomy): domain Bacteria; phylum Bacteroidota; class Bacteroidia; order Chitinophagales; family Chitinophagaceae; genus VBAS01. The sequence goes on from DASYQG010000496.1 coordinate 240, forward strand.
AAACGAGATACTTACGTTGACACCGCCCGTTGTAAAGAACGAAGAATTTATTTTGTCAGAGAATGAACAGGTAGAATTAAAACACCAGGTGGGAGGTGTTAGTATACGATATACAATGGATGGTTCGGATCCGGATAGCACGACTTCACCGATCTATAATAGCCCCGTGGCTGTTAACGGATTTACGATGGTCAAGGCTAAGGCAGTCAGAACAGGTTGGTACAGCAGCCCAATTGCATCATTTACTTTTTTTAAAAAGGGAATAAAACCATCAAGCGCAGAGTTGATAAATCAACCAAATGAAAAGTATAAGGGCAGCGGGGCGGCAACATTAAGCGATCTTAAAAAAGGATTGGCAGAGAATTACAATGATGCAGCATGGCTTGGTTTTAGGGAAAAGCCATTTGCCGCATTTTTTTATTTTGATACAGTGCAAACCATCAATAGCATCTCGATAAGCTATAATGAAAATGTTCCATCTTATTTATTGCCACCTGCAGAAGTGGAAATTTGGGCCGGGGAGAATAAAGAGAAATTGAAATTATTAAAGAAGGCGACAGCAAAACAACCAACAAACGGAGAAAAAAATATTGTGAGAGTGGAAGGGTTGAAGATCGATATTCCACAATCAAAATATAAATGCTATAAAATAATTGCAAAGAACGTTTCAAAATTACCGGCCTGGCATCCGGGTAAAGGAGAAAAGGCATGGATCTTTATTGATGAAATATTTTTTAATTAAACAATATGAAACGAAAAGAGTTTATCCAAAACAGCAGCTTGCTATTTGCAGGCAGTATGATCGCAAGAGAGAAGTTGTTTGAGATCATCGACGGCGAAGTTGTTTATGGCCAGCATGAAAAAAGGTATAAGCAGGTAAAAGATTGGGTAAAGGCTGACGCGTCAACGTTACCGGTAAACGATTGTCATGAAATGGTGCAGGACGCCAGGGGCAGAATTGTTTTGTTGACAAACGAAACGAAAAACAATGTTATCTTCTTTAATAAAAAAGGAAAGCTGTTAGAAACATGGGGCCATGATTTTCCCGGCGCACACGGCCTGACTCTTTGGGGTGATAAAGAACAATTTCTTTTTATAACAGACACGGTAAAAAATCAATTCTATAAAGCAACGATTGATGGAAAAATTTTACAAACATGGGATTATCCAGTTGAAACCGGAAAATATCCCGAGGCAAAGAAATTTGTTCCAACAGAAACAACCATAACAAAGGGAGGGGAAATATATTTAGCAGATGGCTATGGTATGCAATACATCATGCACTATGATGAAAAAGGAAAACTCAAAAATGTTTTTGGTGGGAGAGGAAATGAAGAAAAAAATTTGGACAATGCACACGGCATCACTATCGATCATCGCACAAGCCCCGAAACATTAATTATTACCGATAGAACCCGTTGTTGCTTTAAACGATTTTCAATGGCAGGAGAATATATTGAAACAATTTCTTTACCCGGGGCCTGTGTTTGCCGACCTGTTATAAAAGGAAATTATTTATATGCGGCCGTTCTTCGTTCGCCCAATCTTGATACTGTTGATTCGGGGTTTGTTATTATTCTTAATAAAGAGAACAAAGTTGTTTCAGTGCTTTGTGGATCGGAAGCGGCCTATGAAAATGGCAAATTGCAGCCATTTCATCAAACGGATAAACTTTTTAAACATCCGCATGATGTATTGGTGGATGATGAAGAAAATCTTTATGTATGCCAGTGGAGCTCGGGCAAGGTCTATCCTTATAAATTCAAGCTTGTAAAATAATTTTTATGATGATTCGCAGAGCAAAGAAAAAAGACATAGAAGATCTTTCGATACTTTTTGACAAATACAGACTCTTTTACAAACAGCGATCTGATGTAGAGAAGGCAAGATCATTTTTGAAAAAAAGAATGAAAAGGAAAGAGTCTGTGATCTTTGTTGCGGAAGAACGGGATGAATTGATCGGCTTCACTCAATTGTTTCCAATTTTTTCTTCAGTAAGCATGAAAAGAACATGGTTGCTGAATGATCTTTATGTAAATGAAAAATCAAGAGGAATAGGAGCCGCAACTAAATTGCTTGATGCTGCAAAAGAGTTTGGAGCAGAAACAAATTCAAAATGGTTGTTATTGCAAACGGCCGCAGAAAATTTTACCGCACAAAAAGTTTATGAAAAAAATGGTTGGGTAAAGGAAACAGATCTCTTCTATAGAAGAGATATTTAGAACCATCCGCGACGACGAAACATCACTAACATCCAAATAGGGATAAAAAGCATAAGAGCAACAGCGGCAAAAAACCCATATGGCTTGTGCAACCATGGAATGCTTTCAAAGTTCATTCCGAAAATACCGCCGATTACTGTTGCCGGCGCAAGCAGACAAGTCACTATCGCCATAACTTTCATCACTTCATTCATCTTCAGGTTCACATTGTTGATATACAGGTCATGCATGTTGATCATCATATCCCGGTAGGTTTCGCTAAGATCATTTGCCTGTACGATATGATCATAAACATCTTTAAAATATTTTGTACTTCGGTCATCAAGCAGGTCACTATCGCTTCGGATAAAACCATTTATAAGGTCACGAACAGGTGGCATATTCCTTTTCAAAACGATCAGCTCCTTACGTTGCTGGTTTACTTTTGCCAGTGTTCTTTGACTCGTGCTTCTTACCACTTCTTCTTCTAACTCTTGTATCTGGTCGCCGAGATTTTCCATTACAAGAAAGTAATGGTCAACAATAAGGTCAAGCATCGTATAGCATAGATAGTCGGCGCCTGCCTGGCGCAGGCGACTATTAGGAAGTTTCAATTTTTCTCTCAGGGAATTAAAAACATCACGCCTGGCATCCTCCTGGAAACTTAGCACAAAATTTTTTCCCAGCACAATGCTGATCTGTTCATGTTCTACTGTATTTTTTTCAGAATTATAGTAAAGCATATTCAACAGACAAAAAAGAATATTATCGATCTCGTCCATTTTTGGACGCTGGTTAATGCTCATTATATCTTCCTGTATCAACGGATGCACGCCAAAATGATTGGACAAGGTTTCTACATCGGCCTTTCGAATACCGTCAATATTGATCCATGTAATTGTATGACGGGATAAAAATTTGAAACATTCTTTTATATCCTTTGGTTCATGTACTTCTATAGAATCAGCGTTGTAATCATATACGGTGATCCTTATTTCTTTCGAATCTTCCCGAAGCGGAATTATTGTTGGATTCTGGTTTAATATTTCACGGGTCCGCTTTGATCCGAATAAATTTAGCGGAACAAGATAACGAAGATATTTTTCTGGTTTAAGCTTTACATTCATAACATTGGTAAGTTAGCAAAAGAATTTCATCAGGGGAATAGCCGGGTTTTAAAAATAACAAACCGGTCATTCTTTTTGTGAACCCATTTAATTTTCGCATTTTGAAATCAAATTAAAAAAATAATGCCGTCTCAAAAACAAGAATTTTCTTTTCCGGGGCAAACAACAGACCAGCTTTTACTATTTGCATATGGAAGTTTTCTGGAGCTCGGCTGGATGCCAAAGTATGCCGGCCCCAATGCGCTCGTGGGATATACGCCCCGCAGCTGGAATAAATATGATGATGAGATATTAGTGGAAGCAAACGGCGAAATGATGTCTGTTACCAGCAGGTTGGTGCACAACGAATCTTTCGATATGATGGGCAAGAATAAAAAACATATCAAAGATTTTCTGGAGGCATTTGAAAAAGTAAGATCATCAACGCCGAGACCAGAGTGGACAGAAGCGATCGAACAACTAAGAGCACAAACAGTTCAAACAGTAACCGAAGAAACAAAACAAGCA
>DASYQG010000497.1:0-3312 GCA_036005825.1 Chitinophagaceae bacterium
AATCTTAAAAGTAAAAGCTGGCATGAAATAACGACGCAATGGATGATTCTTTGGGTAATATTTGTTTTTGAAATAAGAGGCAAATAGGAAAACGACAAAAAGGTAAATTGGAAGTAAAATGAAGTCAGTTATAGTGATATATTGCATAATAAATAAGGATATTGTATGTGTGGAATTGCGGGCATAGTTGCGTTAACAGATAAGGGCCGGCAACAGGTTTCGAAATTACGACAATCCATCCGAACTCTGCAGACAAGGGGCCCTGATGATGAAGGCATTTATCTATGCGAAGACATGGGGCTGGCACAACGAAGATTAGCTATCATTGATACAAGTGCAGCGGCTAATCAACCAATGTGGGATAAATCGAAGCGCTATACAATTATTTTTAACGGGGAAATATTTAACTACCAGGAACTCCGCAGTAAATATTTTACGCCTGAAGAGCAACAACAGCTTCGTACAAGTTCAGACACCGAGATACTGCTTGAGCTTTTTATAAAGCAGGGAGAGAAATGCCTTCCGTTACTGGAAGGTTTTTTTGCTTTTGTCATTTACGATACTCAAACAAAGGAGTTATTTATTGCAAGAGACAGGTTTGGAAAGAAACCATTGAACTATTTTATTGATGAAGACAGGTTCATCTTTGCTTCTGAATTAAAAGCGCTTTATGATTTTGACATACCTAAAGAATTAAATTATGAAGCGTTGCGACTTTACCTGCAGTTGTCTTATATACCTCAGCCAATGAGCATGCTAAAGCATGTAAGAAAGATTGAACCCGGCTCAAGGTTAATACTGAGGGCAAATAATATTGAAGAAAAAAAGTGGTACGAACTTTCACCCACCTACGAATATAAAAATGCTCCCACTTATGAGGAGGCGCAAAAAGAACTGGTTCCATTATTAGAAGATGCGGTGGTAAAAAGATTGATAAGCGATGTACCACTTGGTGCTTTTTTGAGTGGCGGCATTGATTCTTCTGTGATCGTAGCTTTAGCGAGTCGCCATCAAAAATCATTGAATACATTTTCAATAGGGTTCAAAGACGAACAATATTTTGACGAAACACATTTTGCAGAATTGGTTGCTGCGAAATTTAAAACCAACCATGCCACGTTTCGTTTAGGTTTTGATGATTATTTGTCTCATATATATGATGTGCTGGATTATTTGGATGAACCATTTGCCGATTCTGCCTCCTTACCCCAATTCATACTTTGCATGGAAGTAAGAAAGCATGCAACAGTCGCTATCTCCGGCGATGGAGGTGATGAAGTGTTTGCAGGTTATAATAAACATTATGCAGAATGGCAGGCAAGAAAAAGCTCCTTAGCAGGTAGCCTCGTAAAGATGGGTTATCCACTCTGGAAAGTCATGCCGAAGAGCAGGAACAATCGATTTTCTGATCTTTTCAGGCAATTACATCGCTATGCAGAAGGAGCCGGACTTTCGGCAAAGGAACGTTACTGGCATTGGGCCTCCACTTTTTCAGCGGCTGAGGTAGATAAGTTAATTGCAAAACAAACTTCCGCTAAAATAAATAATGCAGTTATCGATTCGGTAAAAGAAAAATATCTTTCAAATATTAATGACGATTTTAATTCGGTACTAAAAACTGACCTGGATCTTGTACTCACAAGCGATATGCTGGTGAAAGTTGACCTGATGAGTATGGCCAACAGTGTGGAAGTTCGATCGCCTTTTCTTGATCATCATGTTGTGGAGTTTGCTTTTACATTACCGTCAGAATATAAAATAAATAAGGGAGGTAGAAAAACAATTGTAAAGGATGCATTCAGGAATATTTTACCACCTGAAATTTATAATCGTGGAAAAAAAGGATTTGAGATCCCCATGCTTAAATGGTTTCGTGAAGAATTGCACACATATATTTTTGATGATCTGCTAAACGAAAAATTCGTAAAAGAACAAGGCATATTTGATACGGAGTTTATCAATTGCATGAAAAAGCAACTTTACTCTGCTGCTCCCGGTAATATCGTAGAGCAACTTTGGGTATTGATCGTTTTTCAGCATTGGTATAAGAAATATTTTATGTAAAACCTATTTTGTGAGTAAAGGCATCTTTACCATATCACTTGACTTCGAGCTTTTTTGGGGTGTAAGAGATCATCGTACACTGGAAAGTTATGGGGAGAATATTCGCAATGTTCACCAGGTTGTACCCCGGCTGCTTCAATTATTTTCTCAATACAATGTGCATTGCACATGGGCAACAGTAGGCTTTCTTTTTTTTAATGAGAAAAAAGAAATGATGTCGTTTTTACCTGCCGAACGTCCAGCGTATCAAAAAAAGGAATACGATCCGTACTCTTACATTGAACAAAATGAGCTGGAAAAAATTTATCATTTTGCTCCAGCACTTATCGAACAAATAAAAAAAACACCGGGCCAGGAGATCGGCACACATACATTTTCTCATTTCTACACACTTGAAAAGAATACAACGATCGGGCAGTTTAGAAGTGATCTTCGTTCTGCTATTGCCATTGCAAAAGAAAAAGGAATAGAGATCAAAAGCATAGTTTTCCCACGCAATCAATATTCAAATGAACACATTAATGCATGTTTGGAAGAAGGGATAAAAATTTATCGTGGCAATGAACTTTCAGGTGCATATAAACCAATATCCAGGGAAAAGGAGAACATTTTCAGAAAAGGAGTACGTTTCGCGGATACATATATTAATATAACGGGTCATCATTGTTATGCTATTCCTGCGGCAAGTGATATTATTAATGTACCTGCAAGTCGTTTTCTGAGGCCATATAATCCAAAATTTAAAATGTTTGACGGTTTAAAACTTAGAAGAATAAAACAGGGAATAAAATTTGCAGCAAAGCACGGCTTGGTTTATCAGTTGTGGTGGCATCCCCATAATTTCGGAAAATATATGGATGAAAATTTAAAATTCCTTGAACAGGTTTTAAAATTTTATCACCAGTTAAACCAGGAAGAGAAAATTGAATCTCAAAACATGCTCGGGATTTATTCCAATATCAAATAAACCATGGCGAAGATGAAAATTGTTTTATTGACGAGAGATTGTGATTCGACGACAATCGTGTATAATTACCTCAACCAACACTTTCCAATCGACACTGTTGTTTTTGAAAAAACCATTTCAAAAACAGAACAGTTCAGAAGAAGAGTTAAATTCATTGGATTTTGGAATGCTGTCGGGCAGGTGATCTTCATGCTTACAGTCTTTCCCTTTTTGAAACTATCTTCGCAACAAAAAAGAAAAAAAATTCTAGTACAATATAACCTTGATCTCACAGATATTCC
>DASYQG010000498.1:0-2141 GCA_036005825.1 Chitinophagaceae bacterium
GTACGGTTGTTACCCGTGTTCACCCATTTGTAAATTCCTTTTAGTTCGATCATAGATTTATTTTTTTGCTTCGCTCCGCTCGCAATCACGAACGCAACATAATTTATAATTTACTCAGTTCTTAAAGATTTAATAGGATTAGAAATTGCAGCTTTTATTGCATGAACACTTACTGTAGCCAAGGCCACTATAAGCGTAATTATTCCAGCAGCAATAAAGAAAATGATGGATATATCTATCCGGTATGAAAAATCCTGCAACCATTTATTTAATGCCCACCATGCCACAGGTGAAGCAATGATCAAAGAAACGATCACCAGTAAAATAAATTCTTTAGATAATAAACTCACAATACCGGAAACGGACGCACCTAACACTTTGCGAACTCCAATTTCTCTAGTTCTTCTTTCTGCAGTAAATGCAGCCAAACCAAATAGCCCTAGGCAGGAAAGAAAAATTGCAATGCCTGAAAACAGCCATACAAGACTGGCTGTTTTATGATCTGAACGGTATAATTTTTCAAATTCTTCATCAAGAAATTTATAAGCAAATGGTTCGGATGAGAAAAATTTATTCCACACATCTTTAGCTGCCTTTTGGGCTTCAATTGTTTTTCCCGGCGATGACTTCACAAGAAAAGTGCTGTTGTAGTCATTTACATTTTTAATAACAACGGGACCAATTTTTTCATGTAAGCTTTTATAATAAAAATCTTTTACTACTCCAATAATTATCCCGGTATCTCCCTGGCTCACAAAACGCTGACCAATGACAGGTTTATGAATATTAAATTCATTTACCGCTGTCTCATTCAAGATCGAGTTATGCTGATCCGCTTTATTGCCCGGCTCGTACCATCGTCCATCTGCCATTTCAAGATTCAGCATCTTTTTGAAATCAGTGTCTGCATAAAAAAACCCGATAGCAGGCATAAAATCCTTATCCCTTCCATCCCAGTCATTGCTGCCCCCTGACGAAAACCCCTTCATATCAATAACGGAACTTTGGTTCATCACCGATACTTCGCTGATCATTGACCTGCTTAATAATTCCTGCTTTAAACTATTTATTAATTGAATTCGCCCATCATCCCTATATTTCGAAAACAGTTTATAAGGTATGTTAAATGACAGGATCTGTGATTTATCATAAGCTGTGTTTTGCTCATTAATAAATTTCAATTGCCGGTAAATTACAATAGTACCAATGATGAGTACTGTGGCAATAGTGAACTGTACCACAACCAGTCCTTTTCGTAAAGCTCCATCTTTTACCTTCAACGCATTAAATCCTCTGAATATGGCAATAGGTTTGAACGAAGAAAGCAGAATGGCCGGGTAAAAGCTTGTAAGAAATATGGATGCCAGCAATGTGCTGCCGACTATCATCCAAAGTAATCTGTCATTAATTGAAAGCGAAAAGCTTTTACCGATAAATTGATTAAATGAGGGTAAGGTAAATTTTAAAATAAGGATGGTAACCATGAGAGAGATCACACTTACCATAATAGATTCCACAACAAACTGCATGAATAGCTGGCCCCTGCCTGCCCCGTTTATTTTTTTTATACTTACTTCTTTAGCTCTTAATGATGCTCTTGCAGTCGCAAGGTTAACATAGTTGATACTTGCAATCACTAATAACAATACGCCTAAGATGCCAAAAATAAATACCACATTTCTATTTCCATGTTCAATAACAGAGCTTTGAAGATCGTTTTCAAAATGCATGTCTGCCAGCGCAATCAAGCCTGTTTTAATATTATCGCCTTTTTTATTCTCGCTAAGGATTTTTGTGATCTTGGAAGGAATATCTTTAACGGAAGCCGCAGGATTAAGTTTTACGAAAGTCAGGTAATGAAAATTACCCCAGCTATCGTCATCTTTCCTATTAGCCGGATTATTTCGTCGTGCAGCTAAGGGGATCAGCACATCATAGTGAAAACTTGAATAAGGTGGAATATCCCTGACCACGCCGCGTATCTCATAATCTAAAGTATCGATGCGAATTGTTTTTCCCACAGGGTTTTCATTTCCAAAATATTTTTTTGCTTTAGATGCTGTCAGGACCATGCTGAAAGGATGACTGTTGAAATCGTTGGCGCTGCCAAGTATAAAATCATACTTGAACACGGAAAACCA
>DASYQG010000499.1:0-5116 GCA_036005825.1 Chitinophagaceae bacterium
GTAGGTAAAGGAATAGGTCCTGTTACTACCGCGCCAGTGCTACGCACTGTCTTAACGATCTTCTCAGCAGATTTATCTACCAGGTTATGATCGTAAGACTGTAATTTGATTCTGATTCTCTGCGACATGAGTAAAATTCCCCATTTGAATTTGGGAGCGCAAAGATAGGGGGATGATGCTTATCAGGCAAAGTTTTAGAAAAGATTTTTTTATTCAGATAACTTACAAAGTAATCCCCACAAAAAACTGCCAGGCCTGGCTCTTCCATTGATCCTTGTTATCGATTCCATTGATATCAGTCAATCCGATTTCATATCGTGTGCCGATATGAATTAGAGGGAGTTGCAACATAATTCCGCCCAAAACTGAAAATTCACTTTTCTTGAAAACATCCTGGGGTGTTTTAAGACTATCTACTGTCTCACTTAGAAGCATGCCCCATTGCGGTCCAAGTTGAAGTTTCACTCTTTGAGATGGGCCAATATCAATATTTAATAAGCCAGCTAGTTTTAAATAATCCAGTTTTGCCTTTTTTTGTTCACCACCAAGAAAAACATCATCATAAATATCAGTTATATCGTCGGATTGTTCCGCAGTTGTTTGAGAAAAATTTAGTTCGGGTTGTAAACCAAATTTCCTGGCAAAATTTATCTGCATAAAACCTCCTAACTGGTAGTTATATTGAAACTCGTTTTTAAACGATTCTCCTTTGATCTTATTTAAATTAAGACCGCCTTTGAATCCCCAGCGAAACAATGATTCTTTTTCAGAGGGATCTTTCTTCTTTTGAGAATATGCATTCAGGCAAAGTGCAGATACAAGTAATGGAAGGATAAGATTTTTCATAATTGAAATTGATTATGATAATAACGAATTCATGGTGCTCTTCGTATTTTCAACACGATTTTTATCATGACAAAATCGAGCCACATTTCACTAAATAATTAAAAATCCTCATCGCTCTCAATACAGTTACCTTTGCACACCTACGCCGAGGGCTTTGGCGTATAAACCGAAAATTTTATAATTCATGATGACGTTCGAGGGTTTGGGATTGGATCCCAAATTAATTCAGGCAACAGACGCCTTAGGCTTTAAGAATCCAACACCAATACAGGAAAAAGCGATCCCCGTTTTATTAAGTGGAACAAAAGACCTTGTTGGTCTTGCACAAACTGGCACTGGTAAAACCGCAGCATTTGGTTTACCCCTCCTTCAATTAGTAGAAAGCAAAGACAGATACCCGCAAGCTCTTATTGTTTGCCCCACAAGAGAGCTTTGCATGCAGATCGTAAACGAGATAGAGCTTTTCAAAAAATTTGTTATTGGAATGAATGTACTAGCCGTTTATGGTGGAACTCCTATTGGTGCACAGATAAGAGAATTAAAAAGAGGTGTCCAGATCGTAGTAGCAACTCCTGGACGTTTAATTGACCTGATAGAAAGAAAAGCCATCAACCTGGAAAAAATAAAATATGTGGTTCTCGATGAAGCAGATGAAATGCTGAATATGGGTTTCCAGGATGACATTGAATTTATTTTACAAAATACACCTAACCGTGAAAGCACATGGCTCTTCAGCGCTACCATGCCGCCCGAAATAAAAAGGGTGAGTAAAAAATACATGAAGGCCCCGGTAGAAATAACGGTTGGTAAAATGAATACAGCAAGTAAAAATGTTGATCATCAATTTTATGTTGCTTCATCACATCATCGTTATGAAGCGTTGAAGCGACTGATCGATTTTAACCCCGGCATCTATGGGTTAATTTTTACAAGAACAAAAGCCGATGCACAAAAGATCGCTGAAAAATTAACAAGAGAAGGTTATGATATTGATGCATTGCACGGTGACCTGACACAAGGGCAACGTGATAAAGTGATGGGCGAGTTCCGTGAAAAGACCTTACAATTATTAATAGCAACAGATGTGGCTGCAAGGGGAATTGATGTGCAAGGGATCACCCATGTTATCAATTTTGAGTTGCCAGACGATATTGAAGTATACACCCATCGCAGCGGAAGGACAGGGCGTGCCGGTAAGACAGGAGTTTGCATGAGTATTGTAAGCAGTCGCGAAGTGGGAAGAATAAGACAGATCGAAAAACTGACCCAGGTTCCATTTCATAAAGTTGATATACCATCCGGTAAAGATGTTTGCCGTAAACAATTTTCTTCCTGCATGGATAAGTTGATGCAGACTGACATCAGTCATGGCGATTATGAAACTTATTTACCAGCATTACAAGAAAAATTTGCAGCCGTAACTAAAGAAGAAATTTTAAAGAGAGTGGCGGCGATGGAATTTGATCGTTTTCTTAAATATTATGAAAACGCAGAAGATCTAAATACGAGAGAAGGTAGGGAAAGAATGAGAGAACCAAGAAGAGAAAATGGAACCAGGGAAAGAGAAACACATCGTGATACAAGAGGTAGAAAATTCAGCGGCGGCAATGACTTCGCCAGGTTATTTGTGAATCTTGGAACAAAAGATGGTTTTTATAAAGCAAGCTTTTTACAATTCATTCTTGACATGAGTGAATTGCAAAAAGAAGTTCTTGGCCGAATTGACATGAAAGAAATGAATAGCTGGATCGAGATCGATAAGAACGCTGCTAACCAAATGATACGTTCTATTGACGGTAAAAAATTCAAGGGAAGAAAGATCAGGATGAATGACGCCAATAGCAGGTAAGCCGCTGTTTTATCTTAAAAGAAAATTACAGCTTACGCAATTTCAAACTAAGAGTAGCAAATCCTCCAACTTCAACATGTTCGACGGTAAAATAATGTTTGCCATCATCTAATGCAAGCTTTATTGTTTTATGCGGTGATTCATCAAACTTATATAAAGATGGATTCCATTCGTTAATTACCAGTTTATCATCAACATACACTCTCACTGCGTCATCCCATGTAACACCTAATTCATAATTGCCTTTTTCTAAAATTGCAGAACCACTTGCAGAAGTAACAAATTGAGGGTGGTCGCCTTCTTCTGTTTTTATTCCACCCCACCATGCATAATCGAGTTTTGTTGTTTTTTCCTCTTTTATTGGACGTAGTCTTGCAGTAGGGGGAATGATCATTCCCGTTTTAATTGGATCATGCATTTTAAAATCATAAGCATACCACAACACATCGAAGTCGATCGGTTGAAAAAATTTTTTAAATGAAAAAGAAGATGGCTTGCCCGCTGCAATATTTTCTCCAAAAGTTGTTGTGATCGCAGAACCGATATATTCCAGTTCGATTAAAATATCAGTTCGGGTATCGGGTGATTTTATTGCGGTGATCGTTGCAGGAAATGCTCCATTCAGTAAAGAAATATCTTTTACTCCTTTGAATCTTTTGATCTTCCATTTTCCTTTTGGACCAATCAGGTCAAACTTCATTAAGCCGGTTGTATCAGTTGGATTTGTATTCCAAATAATAGGGCTGCGAAAATCATAAGGCCCCCACTCTGTCATCATAATATTTTTTCTTCCTGCAAAAGCCGAGTTTCCGATAAATGCATTTTGTGGAGATGGAATATCTGGAATAAATTCAGCGCTATCAGTACTAAACTTCTGAGATATTTCATTATTAAATGTGGTATCAAGCCCGGTAACCGTAGAATCTATTTTAAAAAGAGTTTCGTACTCTGTATAAATATTATCAAAAACGTTTAAGTTTTCGGTCCTGGTCATACTTATCACAAGTGGATTACTATTGAAATTATTATTAACAATTGCATAATCTCTGCTTCTGGTATCACGATTTTTCGCATACCCCCAATCAGGAGGCTGTTCTTTTCTTGCCCAAAGCCTGATCGCTTCTTTATTTTCATAAAAAATATTATGATGGATATCGTTATTCTGTCCTTGTTCAATAGCAATTGCGATCCGATTATAACGAAATTGATTTCCTGCGATTACTGTATTGTAACTATAACCTCCCCAAATACCATGATCACATTCAAATACCCGGTTACCCGCAATTATATTTCTGCTAAAAGTAACTTCAATGCCATTTGTTGGTGCATAAGAAAAATCGTTTCCCTGCAACACATTATCATTACAGCCACCTTTGCCGCTATCCATTGTTGTTTGCCCGGCCCAAAGAAAAAAACCATCTCCTCCGTGTGTAACTGAATTTTTATAAAAAAGATTATTGCTGCTTTGTTCATAGATCAGTATGCCTGCGCTATCCTGCCCACGATTATAAACTCCATCACTATAACCACGAACATTAAAGTTGATTTTGTTATAAGTGATCGTATTAAAACTGCTGCGATACATAGCAATTCCTAATCCTGAATTAAATGAAAAATTATTGTTGTAAATTTTTCCCTTGTTACAATTCGTCATCATCAATGCATTTTGCCCGCCGGTTACTTTAGTATTTTTTATCACTGTTGATTCACAATCCCTCAAATAAATGGCAGCGCCATAACGCAGCCATTCATCGTTTTCATTTTGATGATGACTTAGCCAGTCGGATATATCTTCTTTTTCCTGTGTACTGTTTAAATGTTGACGATAGTTATAACTGAAATCGCAATTCTCAATTGTAAGATTAGTGATGCCTTTAGCCATTAAGGCAACTTTATAGCCTCTTGCTTTTAAGTTTTTGACCGTGATATTGCTTCCTGATCTTATTAAAATAGCGACACCAAAAAATTCATCCGGATTCTTTTTTAAATTACTTCCTTTTAATATGGCATTATTAAAATCGACTGTTATGTTATTTCCTTCAATTATGATTAAAGCCCCATCCATAGATTCAGGCGCATCTAACTTATACGTTTGCTTTTTTATCTTAACTGACTTAGAGATCTTTAAACCCTTTGTAAGTGGCTTTTCCTGGCTTAGGCTATGAAGACATGAAGCGATAGCCAATGATAAAAGGATAATTTTTTTTGTCATCATTTTGAATTTACTTGCACCCGGTTGGATAAGATTTAACCCTAAAATTATCCAACCTTTTCTGAAACGGAAAAAGAAATGACAGAAGCGGTTATTAAGAAAGAATCTCAAACAATGAAGGTGCTGAAGTTGCTGCTGAAAATAGCAGTTACTGTTCTTTGCTTCTGGTATATTTCCCGCAAAATAGATTTTACAAAAGCCAAAGATGC
>DASYQG010000500.1:0-1770 GCA_036005825.1 Chitinophagaceae bacterium
CCAAGAAAACTTAATGATTCCGCTTGCTCTTCCTGCTGACCTGTTTGGCGAATAGTAATATTATCTGGTTTATTTTTAAATGAAGCAAGGGCCTTAGTAATATCAAGATTTACTTTATTTGGATCTACTCTTGCGGAAGTAAGGCTTGAATAGATAGTGATTAATCTTTTTAAATTTTTTCTTTTTACCCCACCCAATGAACTATTGTAATCAAACTTCACTACGCCGCTGATAGGTACTTGTCTTACCTGGCCTGAATTAAAATCACGATAAGTGATCTTCATATTTTGCAGATCAGTAAGATTATTACGAAGTTCTTCAGTATATCTTACCTGTATCTTGTATTCATCTTCACCCAGTTTCAATTTGCTGGCTTCCCGGCCAAATAATGCAGTTCTTACTTCGGAACCGATCTGCGCTGTGCTTAATCCTTCACGTCTTGCTCTTTCACGATCGATCGATAAAGCGAGTTCAGGTTTGCTTACATCAACATCCAGTTTTAATTTTTCAACTCCGGGCACATTTACACTGTCAAGAAATCTTTTAAGGTCAACTGCTGTTTTTACAATTTCATCAAACTCTTCTCCAACTACTTCAATATTTACAGGCGCCCCGGAAGCAGGACCGCTTTGTTGCTGTGCAATACTTACTTCAGCACCTGGGATCTCTTTTATTTCCTTCCTAAGTGAATCCATATATGGCGCTGTCTTTTCACCATGCCTTTTTTCATATTCTACAAATGAAATTTGTATTCGACCAAGGTTAGGTTGGGTTCCTCTTTCTCCCATAAACGGATCAGTAGCACCGACGGCAACGTTGGAAATAATTGATTCCACAATAGGGTTTTTTTCACCCATCACTTTAAAAACTTTCCCTTCGAGAACATGAACTATGCTATCGGTCGTTTCAGTTTTGGTGCCAACCGGCATTTTTAAATACACATAAATAATAGGTGGGTCGCCCTGGGGAAAGAAGTCAGTTTGTATTCTTCCAGAAAATATATTTGCAACTAATGCGACCGTTGAAATAATAAAAAGTAAAAAAACAGATGCCACCAGCCAACCGGGTCTTGTTCCTTTTAATGCCCATCGTAAAGCTCTTTCATAACGATTCATAACGCGGGGAAGAAAGCCTTCCTGGAACCGATGGATGACATCCCGCAATACAAAACGATTTAAAATAACTAATGCCGCCATCACCAATATAAAATTACCAAGACCATGAAACTGCATTAGATGCATCAACAATCCGAGTACAATAAAAAACCAAAAAGCTGGCTTTTTGAATAAGGCAGATTTAGGTTCTTTAGCCGGGTAATACTCTGGCTTCATAAATGAAACTGCAAATACCGGGTTGATAAGAAATGCAACGATCAATGATGCAGTAAGTGTAAGTATCAGTATCGTTGGCAGGTAGATCATGAATTTACCAATAATACCCGGCCAGAATAATAATGGAAAGAATGGCGCCAGTGTTGTTACTGTTCCTGATAATACAGGAACAAACACTTCGCCTGCAGCCATTTTTGCTGCTCTTTGCACAGGCATTTTTCCATTGCCAAAAATGCGGTGTGTGTTTTCAATAACAACGATTGCATCGTCAACAATGATCCCAAGACCAAAAAGCAAAGCAAATAATACAATGAAGTTTAGCGTTACATTAGTTCCTACTATCCAATCTGCAATTGGTAAAAACATAAATGCAACAAATACACTTAACGGCACACTTAGCGCAACAAAGAACGCATTGTTTACTCCCATAAAAAACATC
>DASYQG010000501.1:0-11970 GCA_036005825.1 Chitinophagaceae bacterium
CATCCTCCTTTCCAGATCGATGGAAATTTTGGAGCAACCGCAGGTATTACAGAAATGCTTTTGCAAAGTCATACTGAAGAAATTGCATTGTTGCCTGCATTGCCTGCTGCATGGAAGAATGGAAATGTGAAAGGAATTAAAGCAAGAGGAAATTTTACATTGTCAATTACGTGGAAGGATGGGAAGCTGGCACAAGCAAAAATTTATTCAGGCAATGGCGGTAATTGCAGGGTCAGTGCATTGCAGCCAATAAAAATCGTGGAAACAAAATCCAAACAAGCAGGAGAGATTAATTCAAATGGATTGAATACTGCATATGGTAAACCGCCTTATCAGAAAAATGAAAAAGCGCAGTTGGTCGAATTGAATATTCCAAAGCGGTATACAATTGATTTTATAACACAAAAAGGAAAGACATATACAATTGTATCGCTGTAATTATTTATCATGAAATTGTCCGGCGTAATACTATTTATTTATTTCATAGCCTGTACATCTTCTTTTATCAGGGCAGATGGGCAAGAGATTTACGCAGCCCGGTATACTGCTGTTCTTACTTCACCACCCAAAAACGTTCCAACTGCAAAGACACCGGACGGAGCTCTGGCAGGTAACGGCGATATTGGCCTTACGTTAGGAGGTACTCCGGACAGATTGCAATTCTATATCGGAAAAAATGATTTTTGGAGAGCTTATCCTGTATATCCGGGCGGAGGCATTGCACATCCCGGCGGATTAACAGTTACCATCACCGGTTTAAAAGATGCTTCTTATTATGTTGAACAAGTGATGGACAAAGCAGCTATTAAAGGAAAGTTTGGAAAGAATAATTTGCAGTTATCAATGAATGCATGGGTTGCAGCAACAAGCAATTTAGTCGTTGTAGAATTCACTTCTAACCAATCCTGTGAAATGAATTTGAATTTATGGACCCGGCACGGAAATACTTCAGTTAATGATTCGGGGTTTCATAATAATGTTTATTGGGTGTCCCGCTCTTTTGAAAATACGCCTTTACTGGAATGGCCATGTCATGTTGCTATGGCTATGAAAATTATTGGTGAGGCCATTTCAAATAATCAATCAATTAAGCTTTTACCAAATAAAAAGCTAACTATTGCATTAACGATATACACCAATTTCGACAGGAAGAATTGGAAAGAAAGCGCAATCAATGATGCGGGGCAATTAACGAATATCTCAATTGAGAAAACTCGTTTGGCACATGAAAACTGGTGGAAAGAATTCTGGTCACGTTCTAATGTGCAGATTGGTGATGCTTATCTTGAAAAATACTATTACACTTCACAATATCTTTTTGCTTCCACTTCAAGAGCAAACAAATTTGCTCCCGGCCTCTGGGGTTCATTTATTACACAGGACTCAACTGCATGGGGCGGCGACTATCATTTGAATTATAATTACCAGGCGCCTTATTGGGCCGCTTACTCATCTAACTATATTGATCTCACTGATAATTTTGATCAACCCTTGCTTGACTATATGGAAAAAGGCAAGGCGCATGCAAAAACCCTGCTCAATAATAAAGGCATTTATTATCCTGTTGGTATTGGCCCGCATGGTTTGGTCACTACTCGTTGGCCTCTCACGCCGGATGAAATGGAACAACGGTACGCAACCCGTGAAAACACAATTGATAGTGGCTATAAATTTTTGGGTCAGAAAATAAATGCTGTCTTTAGTGTTGGTAATATGCTGATGCGTTTTTATAGCACTTATGATGAAAGCTATCTCCGCAAAGTGTATCCTTATATGATCGAGTGTGCCAACTTTTGGGAAGATTATCTGAAGTTTGAAGATGACCGTTATGTTATTTACATGGATCATTTCAATGAAATAATGCCTAATCTGCGTAACAACGGAATATGGAGGGACAGGTTGGGAGATTTTAATTCAACACTTTCCTTAGGGTTGGTTAAAATGTTATTTAAAGGAATGATTGATGTAAGCAGTTTTCTTAATGTTGATGCAAACAGGATTGATAAATGGCAACATATTGTTACACATCTCAGCAAGTTCCCCGTTGGAGAAACAAACGGCAGACTTAGTTTAAAAAATATGGAACGTGGTCCGCAAAACCGTGAAGTTCGTCCTTTAGGGTTGAACCGTGTTGCCATACATGGATTGATATTGCCGGGGGGAGTAGCAGGACCAAAAATCGATTCAGCTTTTAATAAAATATTGCTTACTGATGTGCAACATTGGAAAGACAGGACGCAAAATACCGGTGAATGGGGTAATACATTAGGTAATGGAATTGAAACTAGTTTCCCGGGAGCTGTCAGAGTTGGTTATAATTCCGATTCCATTATTAAATATCTGAAAGACCGGTTAGCGGTCAATCCGCTTCCCAATCTTTATATAGTACAATCAGGCGGCGGTATCGAAACATTAGCTGCAGTACCGCTTACTATCAATGAAATGCTTTTACAGAGTTATGAGGGCATTGTAAGAATATTCCCGAATTGGAATCATAATAAAGATGCCAGCTTTGATAATTTAAGAGCTTATGGTGCATTTGTAATCAGCAGCAGTATAAAGAAAGGAAAGATTGAGTATGTGAAAATTTTAAGTGAAAAAGGGAGACCCTGTATCATGGAAAATCCCTGGCCGGGGGAAAAAGTACAGCTAATGCGCCATGATAGAAAAACAGAAATATTGAGTGGGGATACTTTCAAATTTCAGACAATTAAAAATGAGTGGTTACGATTAATGGTTATTTAAATCTCTACTATTACTACATGAAAAAAAATAAAAACATAAGTTCCCTTTTCATTTTACTGTTCATCTCGCTTACTATACATGCACAAAAATTTTCCTGGTCTCAAGTTGCACCCGGGGTTTGGAAAGGAGTTATTGGTAAACCTGAAGATTATGATCTATTGAAGGCATCTGGTTCAACACCCAATAAAGAAGCGCTAACTACAATGTCGGCCGCTGATTTTCCTTTGTCTCAAAATGATATTTCCGGAACGATCAATGATGCTAAAACCTATTTGCGTTTTCCATTAGAAAAAGAAGAACAATTGTATGGTTTCGGATTGAATTTTCAAACTGTACATCAACGTGGAAAAATATTGCAACTGCACATGGATCATTATGGTGGAAAAGATAATGGAAGAACGCATGCGCCGGTTCCGTTTTATGTTTCATCCAAAGGTTATGGCGTATTTATTAATTCAGCGAGATATATTACAGTATATGCAGGAAGCGGTGTTCGTAAAGACAGTAAGAATCCTCCTGTTGAAAAAGATCGTAACACAGATAGATCGTGGAGTTCAAGTCCTTATTCCGATGCGGTGGAAATTTTAGTTCCGGCTGCCGGAGTCGAAGTGTATGTATTTGCAGGACCAACAACATTGGATGCAGTCCGCCGGTTTAATTTATTCAATGGTGGTGGTGTATTGCCCCCACGCTGGGGTTTAGGTTTTACACAAAGAGTAAGATCTTTATTTACTGCTGATGAAGTAAAAGCAGAAGCAGATTCTTTTAATAAAAAAGGTTATCCACTCGATTTTATTGGTCTTGAACCAGGCTGGCAAAGCAAATCTTATCCGGGAACATTTGAATGGGATAAAAAACGTTATCCGGAACCAGGAAAATTTGTAAAGGAGATGATGGATAGGAATATCCGTTTGAATTTGTGGATCAATCCTTATATATCTAAGCAAGCATCTTTTTATAAAAATATTTCTCCTTATACAGGTTCGCATACAGTATGGGTAGGCGAAGTACCTGACTTTACTATCCCCGAAGCAAGAAAAATTTTCTTTGGTCAGTTAAAAAAGGACCAGGTTGATATTGGTGTGAGTGGATATAAAATAGATGAGGTGGATGGATACGATCATTATCTCTGGCCGGATATAGCAACTTTTCCATCTGGAATAAGTGCTGAGCAAATGCGTCAGACCTATGGTGTATTAGCAATGCGTTATACCACTGAGATGTTTCATCAAAAAAACCAACGAACTTATGGATTGGTTCGTGCAAACAACGGTGGCGGAGTGTCTCTTCCTTTTGTTATATATAATGACTATTATAATCATGAAGATTTTATCACGGCTTTGATCAATAGTGGCTTTGCAGGAGTGTTATGGACACCGGAAGCAAGAGCTTCCAAAACTGCAGAAGAATGGTTGCGACGTTTTCAAACAGTTATCTTTTCTCCAATGGCAATGATCAATGCCTGGTCAAGCGGAACAAAACCCTGGTCATATCCCGAAGTAGCGGAACAAATAAAACAATTGGCATTGTTGCGTATGCAAATGATGCCGTACTGGTATTCTGAATTTGCAAAGTATCATTTTGAAGGAACACCGGTGTTCAGAGCAATGGCATTAGAAGAAGGATTTAAACAGGAAATAAAAAAAGAAGCTGGCAATACGAATCTTGAAGAGAACCCTTACGCAGAAGCTACAAGTAAAGAAATAAAAGACCAATATATTGCCGGTGAATATTTATTGGTGGCTCCTTTATTCACAGGGCAAACAACACGTAAAGTTGTTTTGCCCAAAGGCAAATGGTATGATTTCTATACAGGCGACTATGCAGGAGATGGTGAAGTATTGACTGTAACACCGGGATTGGATAAAATTCCTGTGTATGTAAAAGATGGGGGCATCATTCCCATGATGAAGCCCATGTTGCATGCGCCAAAAGCAGGTGAAAAAGTAGATATAGAAATAAGACATTATGGTGAAAAGCCCGGTAAGTATTTATTATATGATGATGACGGAGAAACATTCGATTATGAAAAAGGATCATTTACCTGGCGTACAATAACTGTTGAGAAAGTTAAAGGAACATGGAAAGGAACGATATCTGCTGCTGAGAATGGCAAACCAAATACGATAGGAAATGTGACATGGAAATTCATGTCTGCTCCTGCTATTCCATTATCATCTTTATTTGAAAAGGATGTAATAAAAATATTAAGAAAGCAGGTGCTTGATGAAGCTGCATTGGCTTTGAAACAACAACCCATAACAGTAACTGCTCAAACTTCTTCAAGAAGTGCAGGTGGTAAACATGATTTTTTCAGTGAGGGAGATTATTGGTGGCCGAACCCTGTAAGTGTTGATAGCCCTTACATACAGAAAGATGGCATGACTAACCCCGATAATTTTGTTGCACATCGTCATGCAATGATCCGTTTCAGTCGTTTGATGGGTGCATTAGGATCTGCATACAAGATCACAGGGGATGATAAATATGTGCGTCATGCACTATTGCATTGCAAGGCATGGTTTGTTGACACATCAACAATGATGAACCCTCATTTATTGTATGCACAAGCGATAAAAGGACGGTTTACTGGAAGGGGTGTTGGTATCATTGATGCGATTCAGTTAATGGAAGTAACACAGGCATTAATCACGATGCAGAATTCGCCTGCTATGGATAAAGCAGCACTGACTAACATAAAAAAATGGTTTGAGCAGTTTCAACAATGGCTTACAACACATCCATATGGTATTGATGAGATGAATGCGAAGAATAATCATGGTACTTGCTGGGTAATGCAGGTAGCAGCTTTTGCAAAGTTTACGGGCAATCGATCATTAATTGATTTTTGTAAGGATCGGTATAAAAATATTTTGTTACCAAATCAAATGGCTGTAGATGGAAGTTTTCCGCAAGAGTTGCGCCGGACAAAACCATATGGATATTCCATTTTTAATCTTGACGCAATGGCAACCATATGTCAACTCCTTTCATCTGATAAGGACAATCTGTGGATATATCAAACTGCAGACGGAAGATCGATCAAAAAGGGAATTGAATATTTATCCCCGTTTATTGCCGATAAATCCAAATGGCCACAAAAGCAGGATGTGATGTATTGGGAAAACTGGCCGGTAGCTCAGCCTTTTTTATTGTTCGGAGCCGATGCTTATAAAAATAGAGAGTGGTTTGATACATGGAAAAAATTAGATCATTCGCCAACAGTAGATGAAGTGATCAGGAATTTGCCGGTAAGGAATCCTTTAATATGGTTGAATTAAATGAAAAAAATACTTATCTATATAATTCCTTTTGTACTTGTTTGTAAAGTTTCTGCACAAACAGCCGGTGATGAAGACAAAGAAATGCTCAACAAAGGGAAGGCGAGAGACCAGCAAGCGATTGACGAAGCGAGACAAGGTTGGTGGACTGCTTCAATGCGAAATCACGATCAGCGGATACAATGGTGGCGTGAGGCAAAATTCGGAATGTTCATTCATTGGGGCGTTTATTCAACTGCCGGCGGAGAATGGAAAGAAAAAAAAGTGAGTGGCTATGCAGAACATTTGATGCGGAAAGAAAAAATTTCACGAACAGAATATTTACAATTGGCCCATCTATTCAATCCGGTAAAGTTTAATGCGGATGAATGGGTAAGAATGGCGAAGCAGGCAGGGATGAAATATATGATCATCACATCAAAGCATCATGATGGTTTTGCAATGTTTCCTTCCGAGATTTCTGACTTCAACATCAAAAAACAAACTCCATTTCAGCATGACCCGATGGCGGAGCTTAGCGCTGCCTGCAAAAAATATGGATTGAAATTCGGCTTTTATTATTCACATGCATTTGACTGGGAACATCCGGATGCTCCGGGCAATGACTGGGAATATAAAAATCCCGGTGGCGATCTGAATTTATATGGAGGAAGAGAGTGGTATGATCTTCATCCCGAATTGCTGGAGAAAGCAAAAAAATATGTTGATGAAAAAGCGATCCCTCAAATAAGAGAGTTACTAAAAAAATATCATCCAGATATTTTATGGTTCGATACACCGCAAAAATTGCCGTTGTCTGAAAACATCCGCATTTTAAAATCGATCCGTGAAATTGATAGTAATGTAGTGGTGAATGGAAGACTGGTACGATTTGCAGATTCCAATTTTGGAGATTATAAAAACACAGCCGACCGCCCGGCAGAGTTTTATCCTGTGACCGGGGATTGGGAAGCGATACCAACAACAAATGAAAGTTATGGCTATCATAAATATGATAGCAGTCATAAACCCGTCTCGCATTTTATCCGCCTGCTGGCAAGTGCAGCATCACGGGGAGGAAACTTATTAATGAACATCGGCCCCAAAGGCGATGGAACATTTGATCAGCCTGATAAAAAAATATTGGAAGGCATTAGAAAATGGATGGAGAAGAATGGAGAGAGTATCTATGGAACAAAAGCAAGTCCTTTGCCTTATCACAGTTGGGGCGTATCCACTATCAAAGGGAATAAAATTTACCTGCATGTTTTTGATTGGCCTGCTGATGGAAAATTATATGTAAGCGGTTTTGCGCAGATATCAAATGGGTATCTGTTAGCGGCCCCCTCAACAACAATCAAAATACAAAAAATGCCTAGCGGCGATAAAATTTTATTGTTACCAAAACGTCCGCCTGATAGTATCAATACTGTTATTGTATTCGATTGGAAAGGTCAGAGTTTCCCTGACTCTACCCACTTTGTTACACCTAACACAAAGAAAGAACGGTTACTGGCATTTGATGCTGTACAACTCGGTAAAGGGTTTAATTATGGTGACGGAAAAGCAAACAGGTATTATGTTGAAGGATGGAAATCGAAGGAACAAAGTCTAAGTTGGGTGATAAGAGTTATTGATCTTAGAAAATCTTTCAGGCTACTTATAAAATATCTTGCTCCTGAGCAATCAAGTGGTGGGAAATACAAATTATCAGTTGATCAGCTTTACAACGATGATTTGTCAGTCACCGAAGGAAGATATTCTATCGAAAGAACCGTAATGACAGACTTGAAAGGTGTAGATCCAATTACAAAAGATTTAGGCATCGTGGAATTGAGTAATGGGTCATTCAGAATAACGGTTACTCCTGTTAACATAGAGAAAACAGAACTAATGAAATTGCTCGAAATACAACTGATCCCACTTGATAAAAATTAAATGACTAATGAAATTAAAAGTTATAAGTAGTATAATAATGGTAATAAGCTGGATGAATACCATTCTTTCACAGGATGTGAAGCTGTCAACTGTTTTTAGCGACGCTGAAAAGCAAGCAAGGTTGATGCTTCAGGAAATTCCCAAAGCAAAAAAAGATAAGCCTGATCTTGTTTCACCAAGAACATTGGATTCAACAGGCAACCTGAAACTAGTTAGCTCCCGTGATTGGACCAGTGGATTCTTTCCCGGTATATTATGGTTCCTGTATGAATACACAGGAAATAAAGAATGGAAACAAAATGCAGAAAATTTTACCGCTAATATTGAACGAGAAAAAACAAATGGCGGCACACATGATATGGGCTTTAAAGTGTATTGCAGTTTTGGCTCTGGCTATTATTTTACAAAAGACCCACATTATAAAGATGTAATTATTCAGTCTGCACAAACACTTATCACACGATTCAATCCTAAAATAGGCTGTATCCGTTCATGGGATCAACGTAGGGAGCAATGGATGTTCCCCGTGATCATTGATAATATGATGAACCTTGAATTGTTATTTGCTGCAACAAAACTAACTGGTGATTCTTCGTTTTATAAGATAGCAATAACGCATGCTAACACGACAATGAAGAATCATTATCGTACGGATAATAGTTCTTACCATGTAGTTGATTACGATACGATGACAGGAAATGTAAGAAAGAAGCAAACTGCACAGGGCTATGTTGATGAATCTGCATGGTCAAGGGGGCAATCATGGGGCTTGTATGGATATACCATGTGTTACCGGTTTACCAAAGACAAAAAATATTTAGAACAAGCAGAAAAGATCGCATCGTTTATTTTGAATCATCCGAATCTGCCAAAAGATCTTGTGCCGTATTGGGATTACAATGCACCTAATATTCCAAATGAAGAAAGAGATGCTTCTGCAGCGGCTATACTTGCATCTGGATTATATGAGTTAAGTACCTACAGTAAAAATGCAAAGCTTTATAAAGAAAAAGCTAATAAGATTGTTGAATCCCTTACAAATAGTTATCGTTCTGCTATTGGAGAAAGCAAAGGGTTCATTCTTTTGCATAGTGTCGGCTCTAAACCTGCAAAAAGCGAAGTGGATGTTCCATTGATCTATGGAGATTATTATTATCTCGAAGCCCTGCTTCGATCAAAGAAATTGAAAGAGAAGAAAAGTTTGTTTTAAAATTGATAATAACAATGAAGAAGTTTTTAATAGCAATTTTATTATTTACACAGGGTAGTTTAATAAATCTTTTTGCAAATCAAGTTATAGTATCTACGATAGCTGATCTCCAAAAAGCGATTAACGAAGCTAATCCCGGCGATATTATTTTGTTGAAAAAAGGGATTTACACAACTACCACCGATATTTTAATTAATAGAGCCGGAACAAAAGAAAAACCGATAACAATTGCGGCAGAAGAATTAGCCAGTTCCGAGATCACTGGGAAGGGCGGGTTTAATTTGCAAAATGGAGCAACCTATATAATCATCAAAGGATTTAAGTTTACGCATGAGGCATCAAAAGCAAAAAGCTCCTCGGGCTCCAGCTTTTGCAGGTGGACACATAATATTTTTGAAACACCCGGTACGGGTGAATATCTAACCATCGCAGGTAGTGATAATGAAGTAGATCATAATACATTTCAAAATAAAGATTCATTAGGCAGATTTCTTGCCATAAGAGGAACAGGTAGCCAGATTGCTGAAAGACTTTGGATCCATCATAATTATTTTAAAACACAAAAGAACCAGGGAGGCCGCAATGGTGCTGAAGCCTTTCAGTTTGGATTAAGTGGATTCAGCCTTTCTTCCAGTAATAGTATTGTAGAATATAATTTATTTGAAGATTGTGATGGAGAAAACGAACTCATTTCTATAAAAGCTTCTCGTGTAACAGTCCGATACAACACGATAAGAAATTGCCCGGCCCAATTCACGTTGCGTCACGGAAACATTAACCAGGTATATGGAAATTATTTTATCAATACACCAGGTCTCCGCATTTTTGGTGATGATCATTTGATTTATAGTAATCATTTTGAGAATTGCAGCATTGGCATTAATATCGGTAATGGTGGTGCTGAAGTAGCAGATGAAGCGCCGCTTACTTCTCATGATCGGCCTGATCGGGTATTGATCGCCTTTAATACACTCGTGAATAATAAAGCAAACATTATACAAACAGCAAGAGAAAAAGGATTAGGTTCAACTTTTATTACGATTGCAAACAATATCATTGAAGGAGGCGGCCCGGCTGCTTCTATTGTTGGTCCTGCTGTCAATCATTCATGGGAAGGAAATATTATTTTCAATACAAATGGTGCTGGTGATATGCCTTCAGGAAGTTATACGACAATTGATCCAAAATTGGCAAAAGATGCAAATGGTGAATTTCACTTGCAAAAAGACAGCCCGGCAATTAATGCCAGCAAGGGAAATTATGCGTCCGTTACGGCAGATATGGATGGACAATTAAGGAGATCTCCATTGGATATTGGCGCAGATGAGTTTTCTGCCGATGTGATCAAGGCAAGAATATTAAAACCTACAGATGTTGGGTATATGGCTGATCGGAATAAATAAAGCGCCGAATGAAATTTTAAAGTCGGGCTGCCAAAATAATTGAATAAATAGCGATTTCAGAACAGGCAATCAATGCAAATAATTGGTTAGTTGCACTTAAAAGATTGATCAACATATGAAAAAGATACTTTCTGTTTTTGCTCTGTGTACTTATTCTTTTCTATCAATGTATGGGCAAACCAGTTCAACGAATGATCGCATGGAATGGTGGCGTGAAGCAAGGTTTGGAATGTTCATTCACTGGGGTGTCTATTCTGTTCCTGCCGGCATCTATAAAGGACAAAAAATAAATCGTATTGGTGAATGGATCATGAACCGTGGCAAAATTCCGGTTGCAGAATACCAGGCATTTGCTAAAGAATTCAACCCTGTAAAATTTGATGCTGATGCATGGGTGAAGATGGCAAAAGATGCAGGCATGAAATATATAGTTATCACAGCCAAGCATCATGATGGGTTTGCTATGTTTAAGTCGAATGCCAGTAAATGGAATATAGCAGATGCCACACCATATGGAAAAGATATATTAAAGCAATTGGCAGAAGCTTGTCGCAAGCAGGGTATTAAATTAGGGTTTTATTATTCGCAAGCACAGGATTGGAATAATCCGGGTGGTGCAGCTGCACGTAAAGTAACCAGTGAAGGGTGGGCCAATCCTGATTCAGCAAAGATTGATGCATATACAGAAGCAAATAGTGGTCATTGGGACCCGGCACAAACAACAAAAACGATGTCGCAATATATTGATGATGTAGCCGTACCGCAAGTAAAAGAATTACTAACTAATTATGGAGATGTAGCCGTGCTTTGGTGGGATACACCAACAGGCATGACCGATGAGTTTGCAGAAAAACTAAATGCTCTTTTAAAATTGCAACCAAATATTATTACAAACGACAGGTTGAAACGCCCCAACTTCCCCGGTGATTTTAAAACACCCGAGCAAAGAATACCTAACCTGAGTGAGCTGGATGGAAAAGATTGGGAAACATGTATGACCATGAATGAAACATGGGGTTATAAAAGTTGGGCAAATAACTGGAAAAGCTTAAAGACAATTATTCAAAACACGGCTGACATTGCGTCAAAAGGCGGTAACTATTTACTAAACGTGGGTCCGAAAGCTGACGGAACATTCCCACAGGAGAGTATAGAATTGTTGAAAGGAATGGGTCAATGGATGAAAATAAATAGCGAATCAATTTATGGCACAAAAGCAAGTCCGTTCGGATTATTTCCCTGGGGCCGTTGTACCAAAAAAGAAAATGGAAAAAATACAACACTTTATTTTACTGTATTTGAATGGCCGAAGGATGGTAAACTTTCAATACCGGGTTTGAAAAATGAAATTGTTTCTGCAAAGCTTTTAGCAAATGGCGCAAAATTGAAAACAGAAACGAATAATGACGGTGTT
>DASYQG010000502.1:0-5282 GCA_036005825.1 Chitinophagaceae bacterium
GAATCTCCGGAATAAAAATGATAGTTGCCGCCATAACCAGACACAATGAACATTACGGGAAAACTTCGTTGCGGTTCTTCATAATATTCTTCAGGCAAGATCACTGCTGCATCTACGGTCATCGTCTTATGATGAAACGAACCAAGTAAAGTTGACGCAGCTTTTAATTCTTTTACAAATTGTGTTTGTTTAAATATTTGTTCAGGCACTACCTCATTAGAAACCAGTGTATATATTTTCGAAAAATCTTTTGTCAGCAATACTTTTTCGGATCTTGAAAACATATTTCCGGGGCTTTCTGCAATAGCGCGACCGCCCATGTTCCTGTCCCATACAGCCTGTACATAATATTCACCTCTTTCGATCTCAGATAATTTTACCGGGAAAGAACTTGCTTTATCATCTACAATAATAGCAGCGCCGGGTTTTATATTCGTCACATCGATCGACATGCATGGAAAGAATTCGATGCCAACACCGCCCGATCTTGGTTCAGGATTATCCTTACTTAAGTATAAAAATACTTTGCCTGTAAACGGTCCTTTAAATGCCTGTTCCGTGTAAGTGATCTTAAACTGCTGCGCTTGTACATGCAGCAGCATGCTTACAAACAGGAATGAAATTGTTAGTTGTTTTAACATGATGGTGAATTGAGGAGCATGAATGTAATGATTAATCTCTATAAGGGGTTAAGATCAGGGGAATCCGGTTCAGATAACTTTAAGATCGTTTATGATCCTTTCAACAAATTCATTTGCCCGATGTGACTGGCCATATGACCGGTACGATTGATCAACACATTTAGTTTATTGCGATGCGGTTCTTTTGTAAAATCTTCGGCTGATACAGACATATGCCTGCTAAGCCATCCATTTACATCAGTCGATTGAAAATGGCTATTAAGTTTTGCATTCACGGCCTCTAATCGCTGTTTTAATTCAGTTGCAGAGGGAAAACTTTGTCCTGACTTATCAGGATTTTTGAGAAACACTTCTTCCATTTCAGGAAATAAACGATCGTCAAAACCTAATAAAGGCAAGAGGGCATCACTCACCGCAATTAAATGTCCCAATAAATAAACACCTGTATTCCTGCCTGGCGCTATTTCTTTTGCCAACTGTTCATCAGTTAATGAACTGATAAGTTTATTAAGATAATTGTTTTGTGCATCCCATGCCATCAATGACATCTTTACTAATAAATCCGATTGTGTTGCCGTCGCTTTCATTTTGATTATTGTTAAGGCTTATAATATGCTTTGCCTTGCTCAGGATGACAAACGTTTCCCAAGATCAAGACGGTTCTTGCTTGCTGTATCTTTTGCCAGTTCGTAACCTGCATCAGCATGTCGTATCACGCCCATGCCCGGATCATTTCTTAAAACTCTTTTTAATCTTACTTCGGCATCATCAGTACCATCGGCAACGATCACCATACCTGCATGTATGCTGTAGCCCATGCCTACTCCGCCACCATGATGTAATGAGACCCAGCTTGCACCACCGGCCGTATTTACCAATGCATTTAATATTGGCCAGTCGGCAACTGCATCACTTCCATCAAGCATGGATTCTGTTTCCCTGTTTGGAGATGCAACACTTCCTGTATCCAAATGATCACGACCAATAACAATTGGTGCACTGATAGTGCCGCTTTTTACTAATTCATTAAATGCTAGTCCTGCTTGTTCACGTTCGCCTTGTCCCAACCAACATATACGTGCTGGTAATCCCTGAAAAGCAATACGGGTTTTAGCCAATCTCAACCAACGCTGCAAACCTTCATTTTTTGGAAACATGTTTGCAATAAGTTTATCGGTTATCATGATATCATTTGGATCTCCACTTAATGCGGCCCAGCGAAAAGGACCTTTGCCTTCGCAAAACAGTGGACGTATATAGGCAGGAACAAAACCAGGATAATCAAATGCATTTTCCAACCCGGCTTCTTTAGCTCTTGCACGAAGATTATTTCCATAATCAAAAGTTATTGCACCTCTTGCCTGTAATTCGATCATTAATTCAACATGCCGCTTCATACTTGCATAAGCAAGTTCTAAATATTTATCAGGATTTTCTTCCCGCATGATCGTTGCCTGTGTATTATTAATGGTATGCGGTATATAACCGATCAACGGATCATGTGCCGATGTTTGATCAGTTAATGTATCGGGAACAATATTTCTTTCAATTAATTTCTCTAATAAGCAAACAGCATTTGTGAGTACTGCAATGGATATCGCTTCGCCATTTTGTTTTGCTTCGAGTGCACGGTCAATTGCATCATCAATATTCTCAAACCATATATCGCAATATTTTGTTTCAATTCTTTTTTGAATACGCCACCTTTCTACTTCAGCGATCAATGCCACACCTTCATTCATTGTTATAGCGAGTGGTTGTGCGCCGCCCATCCCACCGAGACCTGCGGTTACATTCAGTGTTCCTTTTAATGAGCCTTGTCCGTGAGATGTGAAACGTGAGACGTCAGAATCGTTTGACGTTCCTGAAAAATGTTTATTCGCAATTGCTGCATAGGTTTCATAAGTTCCCTGCACAATTCCCTGGCTGCCGATGTATATCCAACTGCCTGCAGTCATTTGTCCATACATCATCAATCCTTTTTTTTCGAGTTCATCGAAATGTTGCCAGTTGGCCCAGTTAGGTACGAGCTGACTATTACTTATCAAAACTCTTGGCGCATCTTTATGCGTTTTTAAAATACCAACTGGTTTGCCTGATTGGATCAATAGTGATTCGTCATTTTCCAATACTTTCAATGCGGCGATGATATTATCGAGTGCTTCAAAATTTCTTGCCGCTTTTCCTCTTCCGCCGTATACAATAAGATCATCGGGTCGTTCTGCAACTTCGGGATTAAGATTATTCAATAACATTCTTAATGCGGCTTCTTGAATCCAGCCTTTACAACTGAGTTTGTTGCCGGTTGGCGTTTTATATTTGATGGCGTCGTATCGTGTTTGAGTGAGTGTTGACATAATTTGGAGTTATGAGTTATGAATTATGAGTTATGAGTTATGAATGGACCTCCTGTTTAATTCATCATTCAGCATTCATAACTCATAATTAATGCAAAAATCGTTAATCTCTGACAAAATAAATATCTTCAATAAAAGAGTTTAAAAATGAGTGTTCATATCAACGCCAAACCAGGGGAAATTGAAAAGACAGTTTTACTTGCCGGCGATCCATTGAGAGCAAAATATATTGCTGACAATTTTTTACAGAATGTAAAACTGGTGAGCAGCACCCGCAATATTTATTTTTTCACCGGCACATACAAAGGCAAGCCTTTAACGGTTGGCGCCAGCGGTATGGGGTGCCCCAGCATTGGTATTTATTCTTTTGAATTGTTTACCGAGTATGAAGCAGATTGTATTATTCGTATTGGCACTTGTGGTGCTTATACAAAAAAAATGAAACTGTTTGACCTGATAAATGCCGAAACGGCCTGCAGCGAATCTACCTATGCTGAATGTGCGTTTGGTTATAAAAAAGATCAGTTTAAACACCAGGGAGGTGCGTTTGATATTATGAATGAAACGGCAAAAGAATTAAAGGTTGAATTAAAGGCCGGACCAATTCACTCCGGCGATGTTTTTTACCGTGCTGAAAAAGATAAACCTGCCATTGTAAAAAAATATAAATGTCTGGCGGCAGAAATGGAAGCATTTGCTTTGTTTGCCAATGCACGGTATTTAGAAAAATCTGCTGCTACTATCCTTACCGTTTCTGATATAATTCCTACTCATGAAAAGATCTCTGCTGATGAAAGAGAGAAGGCTTTGTTGCCAATGATCAACCTTGCGCTGGAGAGTGTGGTGAGAATGTAGCAGCCTCTCCAACTCTTTAATGACTTTTCAACCTATTAGACTCTTGTCATGCCGAGGCACGAGGCACGAGGCATCCCAGAGACCTCAATAATATGTCATCATCAAACAGTGGAGACCTTTGACTGTTACAGTTTGAGATTCCTCGCTTTGCTCGGAATGACAAGAGTCATTAAGATTAAAGTGTCTTTATAATTTCGGGCTGTTTAATGAAACTTAGTACCGATTAGGCTTTTCCTTTGGCGGCCAATGATTGCAGGCAGATTTATTAAAAAATATCCAATCAGGGTTTTTAGTTTTGATAAGCGCTTCTTTTTGCTCTACTCCAGCCTTTCATTTCTTTTTCCCTGGCGATCGCATCATTCATGTATTGAAACTCCTCGAAGTAAATAAGATTGTAGCAATAAAATTTGTTGCTTATAAATGTACATGGCGGCTAATGATTGTAGACCCTGAGATTCCTCGCTTTGCTCGGAATGACAAAAAGAACTATAATTTGAACATACTAAACATATCGTTCAGCAAAATCTTTTTCGAAGAAGCAAACTCATTCACCTTTCCCACAAAAGAAAAATCTTTGATAATGCCTGCGATCTTATTGATATCATCAGCAAAGATCCTGTCTTCGGAAGCGAAACTGACATGTTCACGAACATGGTCATGAGCAAACTCTAATAATTCAGAGCTTTTTAATGGATGACGAAATTCTATTGCCTGGCAGGCAGAAAGTAATTCAATAGCAAGTATAAATTCAAGGTTATCTAAGACACGATTTAGTTTTCTTCCACTGATGCTGCCCATGCTTACATGATCTTCCTGTCCGAGTGAAGTAGGAATACTATCAGCGCTGGATGGAAAACACAATGTTTTATTTTCTGTTACGAGAGCGGCGGTAGTATATTGAGGGATCATGAAACCGGAGTTCAACCCAACATCTTTCATTAATAACATTGGTAACCCCCATTTGCCTTCGAGTAATAAATAGCAGCGGCGATCAGAAATATTTCCTAATTCGGATGCGGCAAAACATGCATAATCCAATGGCAATGCCAAAGGTTGTCCATGAAAATTTCCTCCGCTTATTGTATCATCAGCGCCAAAAACAATTGGATTATCAGTTACTGCATTCAATTCTATTTCTGTCAACTCCTTTAAATGAAACCATGCATTTCGGCTTGCACCATGTACTTGCGGCATGCAACGTAAGCTATAAGGATCTTGTACACGACCGCAATCAACATGACTTTGCATGATAGCAGAATCTTTCAGTAATAATCTTAAACGCTGTGCTACTAATTTATTTCCATTGAATGGACGCAGATCATGTAATCTTTCATCAAAAGGAGCTTTTGTGCCCGTCAATGCTTCGAGACTCATTGCCCCAATAATATCGGCAGCCTCCAAACAATTATGCATCCGTTGTACTGCTTTT
>DASYQG010000503.1:0-5421 GCA_036005825.1 Chitinophagaceae bacterium
CGGAAGCTTTGATGGCTTGTATCATGTAGCAGGTGGCAGCGGTAGAAAATTCGGTGATGGACCCTTGCATGAATTAACAATGGAAGGCTGGAATAAAACATTGGAATTAAATCTTACTTCACTCATGTTATCTAACCAGGCGGCGGTTAAAAAATTTTTAGAACAAAAAAAAGCCGGAACAATTTTAAACATGGGCTCGGTACTTGGCTTTTCACCATCACCAAAATATTTTTCAACACATGCTTATGCCGCAACAAAAGCAGCGATCATTGGTTTCAGCAGATCAATTGCTGCTTATTATGCTAAAGATGATATTCGTATCAATGTAGTTGCTCCGGCTTTGGTAGAAACACCTATGGCACAAAGAGCCGCAAACGATGAGAAGACTTTATCATTCATTAAAACAAAACAACCATTGGATGGTGGAAGAATTGGAAAACCGGAAGACACAGATGGAATAGCAGTTTATTTTATGAGTGATCAATCAAAATTTACAACAGGACAAGTAATTGCTGTTGATGGTGGGTGGAGTTTAAGTGAAGGACAGGAATAACGCGGAATTAATAATTAAAAATGAAAAATTAATAATTGAGTGATCAGATCACGATAGGAATTGATTTAGGTGGTACACGAATTAAAGGTGTTGTTATTGATGCTGTTGGAAATATCCTCCACCAAACGTACACGCCTACTAATGATGGTGAAGGTGAAGTATGGAAAACTGCAGTTACAAAAACGGTTGATGAGCTAAAACAAAAAATAAACAATAATAAAATTTCAGTAGGGATCTCGGCACCAGGCATTCCAAATAAAGAGAATACAACGATCGCTTTTATGCCGGGAAGATTACAGGGACTCGAAAATTTTCTTTGGAAAGATTATCTTAATTCACCTGCCTATGTTTTGAATGATGCCATTGCCGCTCTTGTTACCGAATCAAAAATTGGTGCAGCAAAAGAAAGCACTAATGCTATAATGATCACACTTGGTACCGGTGTTGGCGGGGCATTACTTATCAACAAACAACCTTACCAGGGCTCATCAAATAAAGCCGGGCATATTGGCCATATCGTTATTGATAGTGAAGGCGAACCTGATATAACAAATATGCCGGGTAGTTTAGAAGATTGTATTGGCAACTGCACAATAGAAAAAAGAAGTAACGGGAAATTCAAGTCTACACAGGAATTACTGAATGCCTTTCGCAGTGGTGATGAGTTTGCAAGCCAAGTCTGGCTTACATCTGTAAAAAAATTAGCAATGGGATTGGCATCAGCCAGTAATTTAATTTCTCCTGATACTATAATAATTGGCGGTGGCATTGCAGAAGCAAATGACGATCTTTTTATACCACTTAAAAAATGGTTTGATGAATTTGAATGGCAAACAAGCAGTATCAGTGCCAAAATTGTAAAAGCAACACAAGGTGATCTTGCGGGAGCAATTGGCGCTGCATTTTTTGCAATGTCAAAAAATGTGGAAAAGGTAAAAGTATAGGTAAAATATAAAATGTTTGGCGGCAATGAAAATAATTTTGTCATTCCTTTCTTTAGCACTGCTGGCTACCTGTAGACAATCCCCTTCTTTATCTTTAAAAAACAATAAGCAAAAACAAATTATAGCTTTACAGCCCTTTAATGACTATGATGAATCAAGGCTCAACTACCTTGCTTTAGATATCAGAGATTTTTATAATAAACAAACTATCATCTTAAAGCCAGTAAAAATTCCTGAACATTTTTATGATACCGTAATAAGGCAATACTCGGCAGATTCGCTGATTATGTTTTTATCAAAACTTCGAAATGATTCTATTGTAGAAGTTGTGGGTCTAACCCATAATCCCATCTTCACTATAAAAGAAAAAAAAGGGTTTGTGTCTAGTTATGATGAGAATCTATTTGGATACGCTCATCAGCCTGGGAATGTCTGTATAGTATCTGATTTTAAATTTAATTCTGATTATCAGACTCTCTATTTTAATCGTTTGAGAAAAGTAATCACTCATGAAATGGGCCATAATCTTGGTTTATCGCATTGCCTAAATGACAAATGTCTTATGTCTGAAAAAAATGGTAATACTATAAATTTAGATAACGGGGGGAATGATTATTGTCAGAAATGCAAAAACATTTTATATCATTAAAGGTTTTTTTTATTTAGCAATCATGCTTGTGCAATA
This sequence comes from Chitinophagaceae bacterium, assembly GCA_036005825.1. Taxonomy (GTDB): domain Bacteria; phylum Bacteroidota; class Bacteroidia; order Chitinophagales; family Chitinophagaceae; genus VBAS01. Next base: position 2,183 of record DASYQG010000503.1, read on the forward strand.
AAACCCCAAAAAATAAACAATATGAAGTGCAGTGATTTTTAACACTAATAGGAATTACTTAACAAGGATGCAGCTTCATTATCAATCAATATAAAGCCGTTACTATGTTTTTGCATAATGCTTGCCGGAAAATTTTCCGTAACGGCTCTTTCAATTGTTTTTTTTATCACCTCCGCTTTCTTTGAACCGTTTGCCATTAAAAAAACTTTTTTTGTATTCATAAGATGACCCAAACCGATGGTAATTCCTTCACCAAGCGCTACCGGTCCGTCAAAATATTTTTGTCCCACTGATTTCGTTACTTCTTCCAGTTCAGCAACATGTGATAATGCAGCAAATGAAGTACCCGGTTCATTAAAACCAATGTGGCCATTCATTCCAATACCAACAATCATAATATCAATGCCTCCTTTATCAGCAATCAGTTTATCCATTTTAATACATTCATTTTTCAAATCGTCAGACAGTGCATTAAATAAAAAATATTGTGAAGATGACAACTGAAGTGGTTCAAATATTTTTTTATAAAAGAAATAATGGCAACTCCCGGTATTCGTTGGCGGCAACCCCACCCATTCATCAAGTCCGAGAAAGGTAAATTTTGAATGATCTACTTGTCCGTCTTTCAGTTTTTGTACAAGCAGATCGCATGTGAGTGCCGGTGTGCTGCCCGACGCCATACAAAGCACAAGGTTTGGTTTATTTTTTATAGAAATGGCAATAAAATCTGCCATATAATCAGATAATTCCTCATAGTTTTTAAATCTGAGTATTTGCATAAGATCAGCTGAAAAGTTTATCATGAAAAGATATAAAAATCTGCCTGAAATTCAACAAACTATCAAGCTTTTTAATAACTTCAGAGCCTGCTAAAATTCCTTCGAAAAATGACAAAAAGATCAAGCCTTGCCGCCGAATATCTATTGAAATGCAGGGAAATATTAGACAAGATTGGCGAACAGGGAAATCAAATTCAAAAAGCAGCAGGCTGGTTTGCAGAATCAATATTAGCCGGAAGAATGGTGCATGTTTTTGGAAGTGGTCATAGTCGGATCATGGTTGAAGAAATGTGGCCTCGTTATGGTTCATTCCCGGGTTTTAATCCTATCGTTGAATTATCACTTACTTATCACAATAATGTAGTAGGCGCAAATGGTCAGCGGCAAGCAATGTATCTTGAAAATGTTTCAGGACTTGCTGAAAGAATTCTCAGAAATTTTGGGTTGAGTGAAAAAGACACTGCGTTGATCATTTCATCAAGTGGTTGCAATGTTGTTCCAATTGAAATGGCAGAATCATTTCAACAAAAAAAAATAAAAGTAGTTGCCTTGATCACACAAAAACATCTGACCGCTTCAACAAGTAAAAGAACCGATGGAAAAAAACTTTCTGATTTTGCTGATCTATTATTAGATACCGGTGCACCTGCTGGTGATTCCATGATCACCGTTGATGGATTAGAAACACCTGTATCACCCGGTTCTACGGTTGGTGGTATTATGATCATTAATAGCATCAAAGCAGAAGTAGCGAGATTATTAACTGAAGCAGGTAAGCCACCAAAAGTTTTAACTGCAGCCTGTGTGATCGGCGCAGAAAAAGCAACGGCCATATTTGAAGCAGCTTATGATGAACATGCACATCGGTTGGCTGAGTTATATAAAAATGCAGGTAAATGAAACCCCCTTGTCCCCCTAAAGGGGGAATTTAGGAGGTATTGTTTTTTTAAATAGTGTAAAGATTTTTTATAAATAAGTTTCTGGCAATAGCGGAGACTTCTAAACTCCCCTTTAGGGGATGGGGGTATATCATGATTCCGATCAGAACAACAGTAGTAGGCAGTTATCCCTTTCCGGGATGGCTTGAGTTTGCTTCACAAAACTTAAACAAATTTGGTGCAGCCGATATTGAAGAAATGATCGAAGATGCAGTGATCGCTGCAATACATGACCAGGTAACAGCAGGATTGGATGTAATAACAGATGGCGAACAAACAAGACTTGATTTTAATTTATCTTTTTATGGTTTTATAAAAGGGATTGAAAATAATGAAACCGAAACAAGAAAATTTGGTCCGCCTGCACATGACCAGCGTGGAAAAAATAATATCATTGGCGAATTGGCGGCACCAAACGGTTTGGGTGCAGTAAAAGAGTTTCAACGTTTAAAAAAATTAGCTCCGGTAGGTCCGACACTAAAAGCAAGTGTGCCCGGCCCTTATACTTTGAGTGGAAGACTTCTTCCAAATGATAAATACAAAGATCGTTACGCAATCACTGAAGCGTTGCTTCCTATAATACGAAGTGAGCTGGAAGCCCTGGTGGCGGCGGGTTGTACAGAAATAACTGTTGATGAACCTTCGATGAGTTGCTATGCATACAAAGAAGACACAAAAAGATTTGTAGATATATTCAATCGCACCGTAAAGCCAATAGTCGGTAAATGTAACCTCAGTACACATTTATGTTTTGGAAATTTTAAAGGCCGGCCAGTTGGTTATCGCAGTATCAAACCAATGTTGCCGGATTTTTTGAATATGACAGTTGACGAAATCCATATTGAAATGGCCAATCGTGAATTTGCGGAGATAGAATTACTGAAACCCTTCGCTGAAAAAATGAATGTAGCAGTCGGCATCATTGATGTAAAAAATTATTATATCGAAACAGTTGATGATGTGGTAGAAAGAATAAACAGGTGCTTGAAGTTTGTACCTGCAGAAAAATTATCTGTTGCACCTGATTGCGGATTGAGCCAAACAGCAAGATGGGCATCAAGACAAAAATTGATCAATATGGTGAAGGGTGCAAAAAAAGTAAGAGAAAGTTTATAGTCTATTGTTAAATACAATGCTTATAAAAGCTGATAAGAAAGACGAAGAATTGATTACTGAAATGGATTCATTAATGAATGATGAAAAACACTTTCATCTGTGGTGGTTAGGACAAAGCGGTTTTTTATTGCAATGGAATGGGAAAAGAGTGTTAATCGATCCATACCTCTCAGATTCTTTGACAAAAAAATATTTAACAACAGACAAGCCTCATACAAGAATGAGTGAACTGGTGCTAAAGCCAGAGTTATTGAAGAATATTTCAGCCGTGACTTCAAGCCACAATCATACCGATCATTTGGATGCAGAAACATTGATACCAATTTTGAAAAATAACCCGCAAATAAAATTTATTATCCCCGAAGCAAACAGGAAGTTTGTAGCCGAAAGGGTGAAATGCGAAAAA
>DASYQG010000504.1:0-2078 GCA_036005825.1 Chitinophagaceae bacterium
TTGCTTCACCAACAAAAGTTTTGAGTAACATCAGTAATGAAGCCCTTGGGTATTTTGGAGGTTATGCTCCGCAATTCCGAACCATTATTATTCCGCATTAGAGTTATTAAAGATTAATAACATAGTCATGAAGCCCACTGCTTGATTCATCAATAACATTTACTTTTGCAACTCATACTTAATCCCTCTCCATCGAGAGGGTGTTTTGTAAACAAGATTAAAGAATGGACAATACTAACGAGAAAGTGAACTGTCTCATCATTGGATCAGGACCTGCAGGTTATACCGCAGCTATTTATGCTGCAAGGGCTAATCTAAAACCAGTATTATACCAGGGTATCCAGCCTGGCGGGCAATTAACGATCACAACAGAGGTTGAGAATTACCCGGGCTATGCTGATGGCGTACAGGGACCTGAAATGATGGTGCATTTTGAAAAGCAAGCTCACCGTATGGGTGCCGATATTCGTTTTGGCATTGCTACCAAAGTTGATTTTTCATCACGGCCTTTTAAAGTACAGATCGATGAAGAAAAATGGATCGAATCAAACTCGGTAATTATATCAACTGGGGCCTCTGCAAAATGGCTTGGTTTGGAAAGTGAACAAAGATTAAATGGTTTTGGTGTGAGTGCTTGTGCCGTATGTGATGGATTTTTCTTTCGTGGAAAAGAAGTAGCAATTGTTGGCGCCGGTGATACTGCTGCAGAAGAAGCTTTATATCTTAGCAAACTTTGTACAACGGTACACATGTTTATTCGTCGGCATGAAATGAGAGCAAGTAAAGTGATGGCGGAAAGAGTGATGAAACAATCAAATATTAAAGTTTATTGGAATACCGATACAGAAGAAGTATTAGGCGATAAAAATGTAAGTGGTGTAAGAATTAAAAATAACAAAACAGGCGAAACACAAACCATTGCTGTTAGTGGATTTTTTGTAGCGATCGGTCATCAACCCAATTCAGATATTTTCAAAGGATGGCTGGATATGGATGATGCCGGCTATATCAAAACTATTCCGGGTACTTCAAAAACAAATATTGAAGGCGTATTTGCCAGCGGAGATGTGCAGGATAAGATTTATAGACAAGCTGTAACAGCTGCCGGAAGTGGTTGTATGGCTGCATTGGATGCTGAAAGATGGCTTGGTGAAAAAGGATTGCATTAGTGTTTGACATTTCACATTTGACTTCAAAAGCTGATTTTAATGGGAGAGTTTACAATTGAATTGAGAGGACTTGAGTTTTTTTCTTTTCATGGCTTGTATGAAGAAGAAAAAAAAGTGGGTGGAGAATTTGTTGTTGATGTTATTGCAAAATTCCCTGCACAAGATCATAAGCTTAATTCTATTGATGAAACGGTCAACTATGCGGAACTCTTTACCATTATAAAAGGTGAAATGGATCAACCAAGAGCACTCCTTGAAACAATAGCTCAATCTATTGCAGAAAAAATATATGCTAAATATGCTGTTTTAAAAGAGATCGAAGTAAGGATTGAAAAAAAGAAAGCTCCGATAGTTGGCATCAGTGGCACAGTAGCTGCAGGGTACAGAAAAGTATATTGACTTCCATTTCCTGCAAAATATTCTTAGCTTAGTTGTCCATAATTGCAGCAATAAATGCCAACAATAAAATTCACTTACGCATTAAAAAGATTTTTCCCAAAGCTGAAAGACACAGCAGCGAATGGAAAAACGCTGGCAGATATTTTTAAAGAGATAGAAACTAATTATCCCGGTCTTCAGAGTTATGTGCTTGATGAAAGAGGGAGTCTTCGTCGTCATGTCAATATTTTTATTGATGGCAAGATGATCAATGATCGTAATAAATTAACCGATGCATTTTCTGCAAACAGCGAAATATATATCATGCAGGCTTTATCTGGCGGATAAAAAATATAGGTTATGAAAAAGACTCTTTTATTAGGAACCCGTAAAGGATTTATTTCTTACGAACTTAAAAATGGTAAATGGAAATCAGAAAATCTTTCTTTTGAAGGTGTTCCTGTTTCTATTGCTTATGCCGATGAAAGAACCGGCACATGGTGGGCTGCTCTCGATCATGGGCATTGGGGT
>DASYQG010000505.1:0-4675 GCA_036005825.1 Chitinophagaceae bacterium
GGATCTGATTGCGCATTAGCGCTAAAAATAAATATTGAGGTCAAAATAAATAAACTGAATTTTCTCATAACAATGGTTTTTAATTTCAAAAGGAAATTAGGTTTTATTTTTTAGATAAAAAAAGGCCGTTATAAAACGGCCGTTAAATTCTTTAGTCAATTAACTTTTAAAACCAACCCGGATTTTGTTGCGCACGGATATTTGGATTTGCATCCAACTCAGTCTGAGGGATCGGAAATAACCTCCTGAAATTTGTATAGGGAATACTTTGAGCTGAAGCTGGATAGTTAGAGCTTCTTGAAATATCCCTTTTTAACCGTTGCATATCAAGATATCGATCGCCTTCCAATGCAAGTTCTTTTCTTCTTTCAGTAATTATATCTTCAAAAAGTTGTGAGCCGGTAGAAGCAATAGCTGAAGCAGTTCTTCTGCTGGTTATATAATTAGCATAGGTCTTAGCATCGGTTTCATTCCCGGGCAATGAAGCTTCGGCAGCGATCAAATAAACATCACTCAAACGTAAAAGCTTCGTATCACTGATCTCAGTACCATTAGTTCCTGGAAACTTATTATTAGCAACTGTTGCTGGAAGACCACCTCTTGTTGTAACCGTATAAAGACCTTTCCGCACATCACTTGCTTCAAACAAAGCATACAAAGGATCAGAAAGTAAAATATCTCCATAACCACCCTGGTTATAAATATTTGCCAGGGCATCAAAACCATTACTTGCAGTTGAGTTAGATGAAACCTCAAAAATTGTTTCTACCTTATCAGTCCTTGGAGTAAGCCCTGCCCAGTAAGAAATATAGTTTGCGGCGGATACAACTGTAAAACCACTGTTATTAATAACATCAAGTGCTGCAGTTTTTGCATTGGTTTTATCGCCCATAGCCAAATAAACTTTAGCTTGTAATGCCTTCGCAGCATATTTACTGAATTGAGTTGAATTTGTAAACTGTGTCATCAGAGTATACGCCTGGTTAAGATCGGCAAGAATCAGAGCATAAACCTCGCTTAATTTATTTCTTGGAGGTTTATCGTCGGCAACAGTGTTGGGATCATATTTGAGCACAATAGGAACTCCCCAACTGTTTGGATCATCGGTATAGGGCTTAGCGAAATATTCTACCAGGTACCAATAACATAATGCCCTGATAGCATAGGCTTCGCCTTTATACTGGTTTACATTCGTATTTGCCGCAACATTAGAATTGATGATATTATTAACTCTGAGAATTGCGGTATAGGCACTGCTCCAGAATCCAAGTATATTACCATCAGCCACCGTAAACGTATAAGTATTAAAGTTTGTGTACCGGCCAGAATTTTTTAATGATACATAAGCATTATCTGCGTTAAGATCACCAAATACCGGAACAGTTCTTCCAAATAAATCAGTGGCCCTTAAACCGGCATAGGCTCCCATTAAAGCAGTTTGCAGATCGGATTCTGTACTTAATGCAAGTTCCGGAGTCAATGCGGTTGGCGGCAGCTTTTCAAGAAAATCCTTTTTACAGGAAGACAATACCATGATAAATGTTATTACCGCAAGCAATTTATATTTAATGAATTTTTTCATGATCATAATTTTTAAGGGTTAAAATCCTAGGTTTAATCCAACTGTCACAGTTCTTGGAATCAAAACATCCAGGTTAGTTTGGCTTGATACGCCTTGTTCAGGATCCCATCCTAAATTTTTATCATTCACCCATGTCCATACGTTTGTGCCACGAACATAAAATCTTGCACTTTCAATTTTTAATTTTGATAACGCTGATTTCGGGATATCGTATCCAAACATGATATTTCTTAAGCGTATAAAATCTCCTTTAGCCAGGTAAACTGTAGAAAAGCTATGGAACTGTTTATTGCCACCTTCTATATATTTCGGAATATCGGTTACATCACCAGGTTTCTGCCAGCGATCCAACACCCTATGGATCTTATTAAATGCTGCATTGAACCCGGCACCCAAATAATAACTAGCCCATGAATCTTGTATAAGATTTCCAAATTGATAATTAAACTGTGCCTCTAAAATAAAACCTTTAAAATTCAATGTATTTGTAAATCCACCAAAATATTTTGGTGAAGCTGAACCATAAGGTACACGTTGGGCTGAAGAATATACATTTGTTTTTGTTGTTCTGGTAGAATCAGTATACCATAAAGGATCTCCATTTGCAGGATCAGCTCCAACGTATACTCTTGCATAGAAAGATTGAACATCCAACCCTTCTTTGATGATAAAAGTACCAATGATCGGGTTGTGATTTGGAAGACTTAATACCTTATTCTTGTTATAAGCATAGTTGAAATTCAGTGACCATGTAAAATCTTTTGTTCTGATTGGCACTGCATTAATACCGACTTCAACTCCTTTATTTTCCATTTCCCCTATGTTTTGAGTTTGAGTAGAAAAGCCAGTTGTCCGAGACAACGGAACGTTTAATAGGAGATCTTCCGATTTTCTACGATACCAGTCAAAAGAAAGACTCACTCTGCCTTTTAGTACACCCACATCAACACCAATATTAAGGGGTTTGTTTACTTCCCATGAAAGGTCAAGGTTTCCTACATTACTCGGAGTGCTGCCTGGAACACTATTGTAGCTTGCTGAGAAACTATAGGAAGGGAACCAATCATAATTGCCTATGCCGGCATTCCCATTATAACCATACGAACCACGAAGCTTTAACTGTTCAATGAAATCAACAGATTCCATGAATTTCTCCTTTTCAATATTCCATGATGCTCCTACTGACCAGAAATTTCCCCATTGATCATTTGATCCAAATCTAGATGATCCATCTCTACGATAGCTTGCAGATAGAATAAACCTGTTTTGATAATTAAGATCGCCAAAAGTAAAATAGGAAAGGAAGGAAGCTTCTGATGGGTTACCAGTTGTAGTTGTCGGAGTGGATGTCGAAGTCGGATATTGTAAATAAAGTAATGGGGAAATTGGAAAACCTCTTCCCTGCAGATTAGCAAAATATTGCCGCAATTCCTGAGATTCTATACCGGCTTGCGCAGTATAAGTAAGATCTCCTGACTTAAGGATATCTCCTTTGTAAGAAAGTGTGTTGACCCAGTCCCAGTTGAACCAACGAGTATATGATTGGTATGCCCGACCAGTTGTAGCAAGATTATAAGTAACTCCCGGATTAAATGAAGCACTTCCGCTTGCATATACAGCACCATCTCCGTATAGAGGATTATTATACTGATCCTCTTCAAGAACACTCAGATCTCCTCCAAATTGACTTCTAAATTTTAAATTTTTAATGATCTCATATTCTGCTGAAACACTCCCTCTCAAACTAAGTTCCTTAAGATATCGTTTGTCCATTGATTGAATGGCGATCGTATTATACAAATCGCTTATTGTAAAATCCGGACTCAATATATTGTATGACCCATCCGACTTATAAGCAGGTTTTGTAGGAAGTACAAAATAGGTTGACAGTATTGGGTTTCCAAAAGCACCTCCAGCCAGAGGAGTGTGTTGTCGAACAAAACCTCCATTTAGATTTACATTAAGTGTTAACTTATCAGTCGCCTTATTTGTTATCCTGACATTCCCACTGTATCGACTCATGCTGCTTTTAATGACTGTCCCTTCCTGGTAAAAATATCCGCCGGACATATAAAATGTTGTTTTATCATTTCCACCAGATGCACTCAGATTATATTGTTGTTGAGCCCCTGTCTGGATAACATTATTGTACCAATTATAATCCACATTGTTATTGGCGCCTCTTGAGGCCAATGTAGCAGCGATCTGTGCAGCAGTATAACCGCCATTTACTAATCCCTCCTGAGTAATAGCGAGATAATCATTTGCATTTAAAGGACGATATTCCTGATTATCGTAAGCAACATCATTTTGGCCGATCTCTGCATCAAACCTAAACTTGGTTTTGCCGGCACGTCCTTTTTTAGTAGTTACAAGGATCACTCCATTGGCTGCCCTGTTTCCATAAATTGAAGCCGATGCAGCGTCTTTTAAAACAGAAATACTCTCAATGTCATTTGGATTAAGCGTACTTAAAATATTGGAAGTGGTGGTGCGTTGTGAAAGATCATTTGCCAAAACAGGAACACCATCAATTACCCAAAGAGGAGCGTTACTTGCTGTAATTGAGCTTATACCTCTTATCCTGATCTGTTGATTTGAGCCAGGAGCACCCGACGAAGCCGTGGACTGCACACCTGGTATCAAACCTTGTAGTGCCTTATCAATTGAGGTCAATGGCTTATTTTCAATTTCCGCACCTTTCACATTGCCAATAGCGCCGGTAAGATCTGCTTTCTTTTTTGTTCCATAGGCAACCACAATAATCTCTGCCATGTCACCGGCTCTTGTTGACATCGTTATTGCATAATAATCATTACCGGCTGTAAGCGCTATTTCCTTTTCACCAAGACCAATGGAAGAAAATACTAAAGCTTTAGCAGTCGAAGGAATCGAGATTGAAAAACTCCCATCAGAACCAGCGGTTGTCCCAAGATTAGTTCCTTTTACAACGATAGAAGCACCCGGTATTGGCGCCCCTTTGTCGTCAGTTACCTTTCCGGTAATTGTTCTTTGTTGTGCCCAAAGATGGCTAATGGAAAGGACAATAGCCATAATAAGCAGTACTACTTTTCTCATGTGCGATTTGTTTTA
>DASYQG010000506.1:0-7478 GCA_036005825.1 Chitinophagaceae bacterium
AAAATATCACTCTAAATCTAAATCGAATTATAGCCAAACGGGCCGTTCAGTCATTTTTCTGTTTCTTTGCGCAGTTTCTGACGTCAACGAACAATTTATGTGGAATAGTCTCGGTCGGTTCATACTTAAATACAGGATACCGTTATTAGTTCTTCTGCTGGGAGCTACCGCTTTCATGGCTTATAAAGCAAGAGAGCTCCAATTAAGTTATGAATTTGCCAATGCAATCCCGACCGATCATCCCAAGTATAAAGCTTACCAGGAATTCAGAAAAAAATTTGGGGAAGATGGCAATATGCTTGTCATAGGTATACAAACCGACAAACTTTTTGAAGAAAAAATTTTTAATGACTATGCCCAACTTGTAAAAGACATTAAAAAAGTTACTGGTGTAGAAGATGTTATTTCAATAATAACCGCGGTTAACCTTATAAAAGATTCAGCAACAGAAAAACTCGGACCTCAAATTATATTTGAGGACAAGCCACTTTCGCAAGCCGCGATCGACAGTTCCAAAAACGTTTTTTATAGCCTTCCTTTTTATCGGGGCTTGTTATACAATCCTGATTCAAATGCGTGGCTGTTGGGTGTACATATTAATAAAGGAATACTTGCTTCGAAAGCAAGAGAAAAAACAGTAGCGCAGATAACAGCTTTATCCGATGCGTTCAGCAAAAAACATTCCTTGGAAACACATTTAAGCGGATTGCCGCTTATCCGCACGGTATTAGCAAAAAGAATTGCCGACGAAATGCAATGGTTTCTTGTGATATCAGTTATTCTTTCTGCAGTTATCTTATTGCTTTTTTTCCGTTCATTTAGCAGCATGCTGCTATCTATTGCAGTCGTGGGCATCGGCGTAGTATGGAGTTTGGGCACAATGGTATTAATGGGTTACAAGATCACTTTGCTTACTGCACTTATTCCACCATTAGTAGTAGTGATCGGCATTCCTAATTGTATTTACTTTCTGAATAAATTTCACGTTTCGTATAATGAAACAGGCGATAAATCAAAAGCACTTGTAAAAATGGTGGATCGCATGGGCATCGTCACCTTGTTTTGCAATATTTCTGCGGCTATTGGTTTTGCTGTTTTCTTTTTAACCCGCAGCCAGATATTAAAGGAATTTGGCGCTGTTGCGGGGCTTAATATCATGGCGTTGTTTTTTATCTCTCTTATATTAATTCCGGCTGCCTTAAGTTTTCTTCCTCCGCCGAAAACACGTCACACAAAATATTTAGACAATCCAAGATTAAGACGATGGCTTGATAGACTGGAAAGATGGTCACTCAATCACCGAAAATTAATTTATACAATGACCATTGCCATTTTGGTTATTTCTGTATCGGGAATATTAAGATTAGAAAGCAATGGTTATATAGTGGATGATCTTCCTAAAACAGATAAGATATATACAGACCTGAAATTTTTTGAAAAGAATTTTAAAGGTGTAATGCCGCTTGAAATAGTTATTGACACAAAAAAGAAAAGAGGCGTTACCCGGTCTCTTTCCACACTTTTAAAAATAGATTCACTTTCTCAATTTTTGGCAGCAATGCCTGAGGTAGGCAAACCGCTTAATATTACAGAAGGTTTAAAATTTGCAAAGCAGGCTTTCTATGAAGGTGATACGGCAAGTTATTCAGCTCCTACTGAGTTTGATATGGTCCCGCTGAAATCTTATCTTGACTTCAAACCAGATTCAGGCAGGAAAGAAAATTCTTTTGGCAAACTTTTGTCTTCATTTATTGACAGCAATAAACAGGAGGCAAGAATTAGTGTGAGTATGCGTGACGTTGGAAGCTATCGTTTACCCAAGATACTTGATACGATACAACGAAAAGCCGATGAAATTTTTGATACAACGAATTTTCATGTACAGCTAACTGGCGCCAGTGTTACTTTTCTTGAAGGAAGCAATTTTATCATCAATGGCTTAAAAGAAAGTATCATGTGGGCATTTGGATTAATTGCTGTTTGCATGATGTACCTGTTCCGTTCTTTCAGGATCTTAGTGTGCTCATTGATCCCGAATATCATTCCATTGGTGATAACAGCCGGTGTAATGGGATGGCTTGGTGTAAGGATAAAACCTTCGACCGTTTTAATTTTCAGTGTCGCACTTGGTATTGCTATCGATGTCACCATCCGTTTTCTTATAAATTATAAGCAAGAGCTACCCCGCCATCATTATGACATGAAACACACGGTGATCCAGACAATTCATAGTACCGGCATCAGCATCATTTATACTTCACTTGTTTTGATCGCCGGCTTTATCATTTTCTGTTTCAGCGGTTTCGGCGGCACTCAATCACTTGGCTGGCTTACTTCGCTAACCCTTGTTACCGCCACAATAACCAACCTTGTACTATTACCTTCATTACTAATTACATTTATACGTAAAAAGAAATAACCGAAGCTCTTATTTTTGTGCAGCAAAAGGGCAAACGTTTGTGTCTTTTAGCTTAGGACGGATTTCACGTAGCAACCATTAATTACATTTTACTTTACCTGGAAGATTCAGTTTTTAAGGCCGGCTGATATATTTCAATCGCAATAGAATTTTTTTATTAATCAAAACACATGCACATGAGGAAACAACTTCTACTCTTGTCCGGTTTTGTGCTTTGCAGCATTGTAGCGCTGGCACAACGTACCATTACCGGTAAGATAACTGATGACAAGGGCAACCCGGTTGCCAACGCATCGGTTGTCATAAAAGGTACTAACACTGGCACTTCATCCAAAATCGATGGTTCTTATTCGCTCACTGTTCCTGCCAATGCTAAGGCCTTGGTCTTTTCATCAGTAAATATGAATACTGTGGAAAGACCACTTGGAACCAGTGATGTTGTGGATGCATCACTTACCATTAATGCTGTCGAGATACAGGAAGTTGTAGTTACCGGCTATGGCACCCAACGAAAAAAAGAGGTATCCGGAAACATCGCAACCGTAAAAGGTGCTAAACTTGCAAACAACCCGGTACAAAGTTTTGAGCAAGCTTTGGCTGGAAGAGCTACTGGCGTACAGATCACAGTTCCAAACGGTGTATTAAATACGCCACCGGTATTTCGTATCAGGGGAACAAACTCTATTTCCCTTAGCTCATACCCATTGATCGTTGTTGACGGAGTTCCTTCACCGACAGGTGACTTCAGCTCAACTTCCGCTGCTGGTAATGCTTTAGCAAGTATCAATCCGAATGATATTGAAAGCATTGACATTGCAAAAGATGCAGCAGCAACTGCTATTTATGGAAGTCGCGCCGCAAATGGTGTTGTATTTATTACAACTAAGAAAGGAAAGCCAGGAAAAGCAAAAGTTTCTTTCAATACTACTGCAAGCTGGACAAGTCCTTATGGAATTCCTGAAGTGCTGAATGCTCAGGAATACACAGATTATAAAAATATGGCTGCAGCAAATAATCAAAATGTGAATAGTACAAATCCTGCGGGCTCTGGCTATACAAAATTTGCTTTAGCGACTGATGCAAATGGAAACACTATTGATACAAAATGGGCTGATTATGTTTATCGTACAGGTTTCTCGCAAGATTATAATATGAACGTATCTGGTGGAAATGATAATACTACTTATTATTTTTCTGCAGGTTTTTCTGACCAGCAAGGGATCCTTAAGAAGAATGATTTTATCAGGAAAAACATATTATTCAATGTTGACAGCAGGGTAAATAATTTTCTTACTGTTGGTGGAAAGATATCATACTCCAACGAATTGAATCAAGCAGCTAGCAGTTCTGGTTCTCTTTCGGGGGAAGCATTTGGCACAGCTGGTTTTGGAAGAACGGTAATGGTAAATGCTCCTAATGTGTCACCTTATAATAATGATGGGTCTTATAACATCAGTTCCAATAACGTAGTTGGCCCAATGAACAACTCATTGGCCCAAGTAGGTTTTTATAATCCTGTGGTATTATTGGATAATAACAGGCAGAATGCAGAAACAAACCATATGCAATCATTTGTGTATGCACAAATAAAGCCAGTAAAATGGTTTGCATTTAAAAGTATTTATGCTATAGATTATTTATTTGTAGACAATGAAACATTCCTTACACCAATACATGGTGATGGTTTTGCCTCTACTGGTAGCGCATCCAGCACATTAGGAAAATATAAAAGATGGACATGGACCAATACTGGACAATTTGATTACACATTCGCTTCGAGACATACAGTAAATGCCTTAATTGGAACAGAACAAGACAGGAGAACCAGTGTAGGCTTTGGCCTAAACAGGCAAACACTTTCTGATCCTGCCTTTACTGTATTACAAGCAGGCTGGGTAACACCCAATACTTCTGGATTGGTCTATGGTGAAAATTATTTGTTATCAGAGTTTGGCCGGGTTAACTATGATTTCGATAAGAAATATTATTTAACAGGTAATATCAGGAAGGATGAATACTCTGCATTTGCAAGTAAAGCCTCAACTTTCTGGGGCGCAGGTGCAGGATGGGAAATTGCTAAAGAAAATTTTTGGGATAAATTGGGTCTGAATGACATCTTCAACAGTTTCAGAATACGCGGCAGCTATGGTAAAGTTGGTAACACAGCAGGTATTGGTGATTATGTCATTTACTCATCTTATGGTTCTGGTCTATACGGAGGCAATTCAACTCTTGCATTCAATTTTGCTGGTAACCCTAATCTGCAATGGGAGACAAGTACTAAAATTGATGTAGGTGTTAATTTTAGTATGTTCAAAGACAAACTCCAGATCGAAGCGACAAGATACTACAACGATATCAAAGACCTGATCCTGAATGTACCTCAATCTCCTTCAGCTGGTGTACCCAATTCAATTCCTACGAACGTGGGTTCTATGTATAATAAAGGTTGGGAATTTGGAATTACAGGAAATCCTTTAAGAGGCAAGGATTTTAGCTGGACATCAACATTGAATATTACTACAAACAAAAATGAAGTTACCGCATTAGCTCCTGGTCTTACTGAAATATTAAGTTCTACTTCTACTCTTGAAACAGTAAGCCGTACGGCAGTAGGTTATTCATTAGGCTATTTGTGGCTGGTAAAGAATGGTGGTGTTGATCCTGCAACAGGCAGCAGAATTTTATTGAATAAAGCAGGTGCTCCTGTTCTTTATAGATTTGCTCCTAATGCTGCTCTTGGTCAATTCCAATGGTCAAATCCTGATGGCTCACAGTACAAAGAGAATGGTGTCGCTGCTACAATTACACAAGCAAAAGATGGTGTGATGTATGGAAACACAAGTCCGAAAGTATTTGGTGGATGGGACAATACATTCCGCTACAAAAACTTTGATTTGAATGTGCTTCTTACTTATCAATTTGGATTTTATGTTTATTACGGATCAAATGCAGGATTGCATGATCAGCGCTTCTGGAACAATGCAAAAGATGTATTGAATGCCTGGAAAAAGCCAGGTGATGTCACCACAGTTCCAAGACCAGTATATCTTGATAATGTGTCCAATGGCTCAGGTTTACCAATGTCATACAATGCGTTCAAAGGGGATTTTGTGAAAGTCAAAAATGTGACGCTGTCTTATAATTTGCCAACAAAATTTACGAGTAAGGGTAAAATATCTAGTGCAAGAATATTTGTAAGCGGACAAAACCTGGCAATCATTACTGATTATCCAGGTCCGGATCCTGAAGTTTCTTCAAATGGTAATGGTAACACTAACCAGGGTATTGACAGAAACACAATTGCCAATGGAAGGACTATCCTTGTAGGTCTTAATCTAAGTTTTTAAAGAACTAAAAATTTAAAAGAATGAAAAAACAAATAAAATATATTGTAAGCTTTTGTTTGGGGTTGGTGATGGTAACATCCTGTAAAAGGGAATTGTTATCACCAATACCACAGACATCAATTACGGATGCTACTGCATTTGACACCCCTGCCCGTGTGGCCAACCAGGTGAATTCATTGTACGCGGCTTTTAAAACCGGTAACTTTTATGGTGGCCGTGCACAAGTAGCAGGTGACATCAGGGCCGAAGACTTTCTCAATGAAACCACAAACCTTGTAACCGGTGCCGATGTATGGCAACTGAATGCGACAGGTACTTCGCAAAACTTTGTAAAGAACCTCTGGGCTGCAGCTTACTCGACTATTAATCTATGCAACCTTTTCATTGATGGTATGGCTGCAAAAGGAACATCAGTTGTTGGAGCTACATTATCTAATAATTATCTTGGCGAAGCAAGCCTTGTCAGGGCAGCTTCATACCTGAAGTTATTAGAGCACTATGCAAGACCGTATGCTGACGGTAATGGTAGCAAACCGGGAGTACCGCTTCGCTTAACCGGGATCAAGGCTTCAGGTTCATCAGACCTGGCAAGAAGTACAGTTGCGGAAGTATACGCCCAGATCATTAAAGATCTTGATTTTGCTGAAGCAAATCTTCCGCTTACTTATTCTACGCCGGCTTTGAATACGACCCGTGCACATAAAAACACAGCTATTGCTTTAAAGACAAGGGTCTATATGGCAATGCAGGATTATGCTAAAGTAATAACTGAGGGAAATAAACTTGCCCCACAAGCTACATCGCCATTCAGTGCAACAACCGGAGTAGCGCATGCATTACAGGCTAACATAGCAACCGTGTTTGCGAGTCCTTATACAACAACAGAATCTATTTTGTCAATGCCAATGACGAGTACTGCCGGAGATAATCCAGGTACACAAAACCAGTTAGGTTATTATTTTGTTCAGAATGGCTCTTCCTTAGGTTCTGCTGAATTCTCATTGAATCCTTCTGGCATTCTTGGAAATGCTGGTTGGACTGCAACAGATGCCAGGAAAACTGCTTTGGTGTTCACGAATACAACAAACGGTAAAAAATTTGTTGCTAAATACAAAACGGGATCTCCATATACAGACTATGCTCCTGTAATCCGTTATTCTGAAGTACTGCTGAATCTTGCTGAAGCACTTGCAAGAACAAATGCGGGTGTAAATGCAAAAGCATTGGCTTTGTTAAATGCTGTTCGTCAAAGATCAGATGCTGCTACCATATTAGCGCCGGCTGACCAAACGGCTTTGATCAATGCTATATTACTTGAGAGAAGAATTGAATTTCTGGGAGAAGGCTTACGCAATTTCGATTTAATGCGTTTATTACAAACAATTCCTGCAAAAGGAACAATTACTGCAAAAGCACCGGGTGAACAAGGTTATATCTGGCCAATTTCAGCCGATGAGTTATCATTGAATAAACTGATGACAGATAATTAAAAAATGTAATGTTCCACATAAGAAAAGGGTTGCCAATGGCAACCCTTTTCTTTCCTTGAGAGATAAGATCAGTTTAAAACCTGCTGCAGTTTTTGTTCCAGTGCATTTCCGCGAAGATTTTCCGCAACAACCTTTCCATCCGGATCTACTAAAACATTAAAAGGGATACTGGCCACCTGGTATATTGGAACTACTTCACTTTGCCAATACTTAAGATCG
>DASYQG010000507.1:0-9400 GCA_036005825.1 Chitinophagaceae bacterium
GTTGATTGTTCTATACCAGTAACTTCATTACCAAAAACGACGGCAACTTTTTCATTTTGCCTGAAGTTTGCTGAATGCAGCTTATAGCTTTCTTCAGCTTGCTCCACTGCATACACTTTATACTTTCTGATTTTTAGTTCATCGATCGCTTCAGCCGAGGTTTTAAAATATTTCCATGTCACTGTTTCTTCGGCACCCAGTGCTGTCTTTTTTATTTCTTTATGAGGAGGTTTTGCAGAATAACCAATGATATAAATTGCTTCGATCAAAAAAGCATCGCTGGTACGGAAAACACTGCCCACATTATAAGCGCTGCGGATATTTTCCAGCACTACAATAATGGGAAATTTATCAGATTGTTTGAATTCATCTACCGATTTACGGCCCAATTCTTCCATGCTCAATTTTCGCATGGCGCAAAGGTAATGGCAGGAAACAAAACCTTACTACTTCACAAACAATAGAAGCAAATCAATTAAAATTATCGTATTTATTCACATAAAGATTTCATAGGAAAACAAACCCCGCCACTGGATTATATTTGTCGCTCCCGATGAACCGGGATTGCAATGGCCAAGACGAAGACAGAAGATACTCCCTTAATGCAGCAGCACCGGGCTATTAAACAGAAATATCCCGATGCAATTTTGCTTTTTCGTGTAGGTGATTTTTACGAGACCTTTGGACAGGATGCGGTCATTGCTTCGCAAGTATTGGGAATTACACTTACAAAAAGAAATAATGGAGCCGCTGCGTCATCAGATCTTGCAGGTTTTCCCCATCATGCCCTCGATACTTATTTACATAAACTGGTAAAGGCTGGTTATCGTGTTGCTATTTGTGATCAACTAGAAGATCCCAAACTTGCAAAAGGAATTGTAAAAAGAGGTGTAACTGAAATGGTGACACCCGGCACTACTGTAAATGATAAACTGCTTGAACATCATTCTAATAATTTTCTCGCAGGAATTCATTTTGCGGAAAATGATCAATATGGTCTTGCCTTTCTTGATATCAGCACCGGTGAGTTTTTTATTGCCGAAGGGGATCGTGAATATGCAGACAAACTTTTACAGGGTTTTAAGCCTGCCGAAGTAGTTTTTCAAAGACATCAACAAAAAAAGTTTAAAGAATTTTTTGGCGCAAAAATTTATTCCTACACCCTTGATGAATGGATATTTTCAGAAGCTTATGCTGAAGAAACATTATTGAAACATTTCCAAACTATTTCATTAAAAGGTTTCGGTGTAGATGATCTGAGAAAAGGAATTATCGCAGCCGGTGCTGTTATGCATTACCTGAAAGACACCGAGCATCCCAACCTGCAGCACATAACAAACATGCAGCGCATCAATCGTGATGATTTCTTGTGGATGGATAGGTTTACGATAAGGAACCTGGAATTGGTATCCAGGAATTCGGAGGCAGGTCACACGTTGCTTGATGTTTTAGATAGTACAGTTTCTCCAATGGGAGCAAGATTATTGAAACGCTGGATCGTTTTTCCCTTAAAAGATATTCAGAAAATAAACGAGCGGCTGGAACTGGTAGAATTTTTTATTCTAAACACAGACCTGAGAAATAAGATCATTCATGCCATTAAACTCTGTGGCGACATTGAAAGATTGGTTTCAAAAATTCCGTTGAAGAAGATCAATCCAAGAGAGCTATTACAAATGGCCCGGGGACTAAAGCAAGTGGCTGAAATAAAAACAATTTGTGCAATTGCAAACAATGAATATTTAAAAAGATTGGGCGATGCGCTGAATCCTTGCGTTTATATCGCTGATAAAATTTTCAAAGAGATCGTTGACAATCCACCGGCACTTGCTATCAAGGGAGGAATGATCAATAGTGGCGTGAATAATGAACTGGATGAATTAAGACGGATAGCTCACAGTGGTAAATCTTATTTGGCCGAGCTACAACAAAAAGAAGCTGAAGCAACTGGTATATCTTCATTAAAGATCGGTTTTACCAATGTGTTTGGATATTATCTTGAAGTAACGCATTTGCATAAAAACAAAGTGCCGGCCGAATGGATACGCAAGCAAACGCTGACAAATGCCGAACGCTACATCACTCCTGAACTAAAAGAGTATGAAGAGAAAATTACCGACGCTGAAGAAAAAATTTTAAAGATAGAATTGGAAGTTTACGAATCGTTGCTGAATGAACTGATGGACTACCTGGCACCGGTACAAACAAATGGAAATATTATTGCAATTCTTGATTGCATCAGTTGCTTTGCATATAATACAATTCAACATCATTATAAAAAACCAACTCTTCATGATGGTGATGAATTGATCATTAAAAATGGCCGCCATCCTGTGATCGAAAGAAATTTGCCCATTGGTGAAACTTACATTTCGAATGATCTTGAATTAAACAAGAAAGAGCAACAGATCATTATTCTTACCGGCCCGAATATGAGTGGTAAATCGGCATTGCTTCGTCAAACTGCTTTGATCACCTTAATGGCACACATAGGAAGTTTTGTACCTGCAGATGAGGCATTGATCTCTTTAACCGATAAAATTTTTACCCGAGTTGGCACCTCAGATAATTTAAGTGGCGGTGAATCTACTTTTATGGTGGAGATGAATGAGACAGCCAGTATCATTAATAATGTGACCAACCAAAGCCTGATATTACTTGATGAGATCGGCCGCGGAACTTCGACTTATGACGGTATTTCAATTGCGTGGAGTATTGCCGAACATTTACATAACTGTCCACAAAAACCAAAAACACTATTTGCCACACATTATCATGAGCTAAACGAACTGGAAGAAAAATTTTCAGGTATTAAGAATTATCATATCACCAATAAAGAAGTCGGTAATAAAATTATTTTCTTACGAAAACTGGCAAGGGGTGGAAGCACTCATAGTTTTGGAATTCATGTGGCAAAAATGGCGGGCATGCCTCCATCATTGATAGAAAGAGCCAATGATATTTTAAAACAACTAGAAACTAAACATGTGGATGAGGGAAGTCAGAAGTCAGAAGTTGGGAGTCAGGAGTCACAAAGCCTTAGTAAGAAAATTAAAAATTTAACAACACAACAAATGCAGCTTTCCATTTTTGATGCACACAGCGAAACATTTGATGAAATAAGAAAACTGCTAACTGATATCGATA
The DNA here is from genome assembly GCA_036005825.1 of Chitinophagaceae bacterium. Classification (GTDB taxonomy): domain Bacteria; phylum Bacteroidota; class Bacteroidia; order Chitinophagales; family Chitinophagaceae; genus VBAS01. Next base: position 3,148 of record DASYQG010000507.1, read on the forward strand.
TTAATCGTCTAACACCTGTCGAAGCTTTGCTGAAATTGCAGGAGATAAAAAATAAATTGAAATAGAAGACAGACCACGGACGACAGACGACGGTGAGTAATGGAAGTCTACTACCTTATATGTTTTAACTGTGGTCAGTCGTCCGTCGACCGGTCTCTTAAATATAACTCAACCACCACTTTTCTTTTGCACGTGTCGTTTTGTAACGATCATATTTTTTGCAAACAGGATATAGAACCAGCACAACAAAGAACCATACAGCATAAACTCCTGCTAAACCAAAACCTAACCCATTTGGTTTAAAATAAAATGGCAAGCCGCCGGTAGGTATAATATCATTTGCTCCATATCCCTGGGCATAAAAAACAATAACGACGACCAGGTGAATAATATAAAAATGCAGAATATAATAAAGCATCGGGACCCTTCCATACACATTCATCACTTTTGTAAATCCATTTTGGATCCTTTCAAAGAATGCTAAAAACAATATACCCGGGCCAATCGTCATGCAGAGAAAAAGAAGCGATGGCGGGTATTTATTAAGATTTAAAAATGATAAAAAAGTATAGGTGCCTCCTCTTGGTTGCGAAGACCATGGCACAGGATCGCCATAAATATTAGTATACCTTAGAATGATAAATAAAAGAATTAACCCCATTCCGATTCGTAGCAATATTTTTCTTCGCCAAACCGGATCAACTCCCGATTGGTATAACTTACCAAAACAATAACCCAACATCATTACTCCTGTCCATGGAAGGAATGAATATATGATTAGATAGTAATGATCACCAAACAACTGGTGAATTGAGAAACTAGAAAAATAAAGGAAATCAGCAAAAACACTACCTTTTAATCCAGCACTGATAGACGGATAATCCATCAGGTTATGCCCACCTACTATCAGTACTCCAATCACAAAAATTATTTCATATGGTAAAAGGATCAGCAGACCCATAATGATCATGCTGATACCAATGGCCCAAATAACCTGAAGAAAAAGTACATTATAAAAAGGATTGAATGACCAACCGAAGGTGATAATGATAATTTCAACAAACACTAACCAAAGCCCTCGCTTGATCAGAAAAAGACTGGCTTCTTTTTTTGATTTTCGCTGACACATCATGAAAACAGATACACCAGCGAGGAAAACAAATATCGGTGCACAGAAATGCGTGATCCATCTTGTAAAAAAAAGTAAAGGAAAAGTGGTCCGCATATTGGTTGGGTCCATAGCAGCGTCAGCTGCTTTACCAAGAGGAGCTTTATACAAGAAATCCCTAACATGATCCAGCGCCATAATCACCATTACAAGTCCTCGTAAAATATCAATGGATTGGATCCGGTTGCGAGTGGCAGTCAGTTCTTTCATTTTTGTTGGTGGTTGGAGAATAAGCCATGAATTTACAGATTCCCGGATGAAGCTAACCCTTGTTTATCCACATCAAAAGCCTTCTTATCCAAAAAAATATAAGGTTGTTTGTCGAAAGCAAAATCTTCTTACTTTTAACACAAATCCCAAAGTATGAGACTTCCAAAACTAACTGCATTTTTAATAAGCCTTCCACTTTTCATTTTAATTTCTTGTGGTAAAAGCACTGAGGATGTTGAAAAAGAAAACATTTATTATGGCACCAATGAGTAGTTCGCAGGAGACACCGTCATTTACTTCAACTGCAACCGGTACCATCGATGCAAATTATAACCGGCTTACAAAAACGCTTACATACAAAATTACTTTTAGTGGGATTTCAGGAACAGGAGCTACAGCTGCCCATATACATGGATTAGGTGAGGCAGGTGTTTCGGCCGCTGTTCTTCAAACCTTTCCTTCTTTCCCTTTATTAGTTACTTCCGGTACTTATTCCGGCACATTATTAATTGATGGAGTTAAGATCACCGAGGAAAATTTGCTTGCCGGAAGGTATTATATGAATATTCATTCTGTTGCAAAACCAGCGGGAGAAATAAGAGGTCAGCTGATCCTTTCAAAATAATAAACCAAAACTCTACATATAGAGAAAGCTTCTCGTCCAAGGTGAGAAGCTTTTTATTTTACATCAAACCATATCTTTTTTGCATTATTCCAGTCTCCGTTATAATTGATAGAAAGCTCTTCTCCTGCTTCTACCACCCTGATAGTTTTGATCTTGATAATGTCATTTTCAAAATCCATTTCGTATTCACAGTTCGATTTATAGGAATGATTGTATACCGGCACATACCCAAGCGCCATACAACATTGCTTGTTATCTCTTCCCCATTCAAAAATATAATCATGAAGAAGAGTTTGATCGAGCAATATTCTTTCTTCTGCTGTCATAACAATAACCGGCGATATCTCTATAATGGTAAAAGCCGGAATCGTTTGTTTTGTAAAAACCCCTCTTCCTTTTCCATTGCTTATTGCAATATATAAACCTTCGAATATCATTTGAAAACAAAAATATAAATCCTGTTTTCAGATTCACAACTTAATTTTGCCACCCGGATTTTTATGTCAGATTATTTAGGCGGAAATATCAAACAACATTTTAATTACCTACTTGAAAGTGGTAATGAAACTGCTGCCCGCCAGTTTTTGGATCATCAGAATATCAGTGATGTCGCTGAACTTATTAATGAATTTCCAGAACAGGAAGGTTATATTATTTCGCACATGAGTATTCACCGGGCGGCAAGTGTTTTTAAAATTCTGGATCTGTCGGCGCAAAAGCATATCATCCGGGCATTACCTCCTTTCAAAACCGCCGAACTATTGAATGTTCTTTCGCCTGATGACCGAACCGATTTTTTGGAAGAACTGCCAAGCAATGCCGTTCGTGAATTAATAAAGTTGCTTGATCCCGAAGAAAGGAAAACCACACTTTCATTATTGGGTTATCCAGAGGACAGCATTGGGCGGTTGATGACGCCGGATTATGTTTATGTGTATCCTCAAAATTCAGTTGAGGAAGTATTTGCCACTATCCGCAAGCATGGCAAAGACAGCGAAACCATCAATGTTATTTATGTGATAAATGAAAAAGGTGAATTGCTTGATGATATCCGTATCAGGGATTTTATTTTAAGCCAGCCCAACAAAAAAGTTGCCGACCTGATGGATAACCGGGTGGCATCATTAAATGCCTACGATGACCAGGAAACAGCCAGAGAAGCTTTTAAAATGGAAAACCGCGTGGCATTACCGGTTGTAAGCCAAAGCAACAAATTACTTGGCATTGTAACTATCGATGATATGTTCTGGGTGGCAGAAGAAGAATTCAGTGAGGACATGCAGAAGATGGGAGGAACTGAAGCTTTGGAACAACCCTATCTTGAAATACCCTTATTCAAGCTTTTCCAAAAAAGAATTGTATGGCTGATCGTTTTATTTCTTGGTGAAATGCTTACTGCCACAGCGATGGGATATTTTCAGGATGAAATAGCAAAAGCAGTTGTACTTGCATTGTTTGTTCCTTTAATTATTTCCAGCGGGGGTAACAGTGGATCACAAGCTTCTACATTGATCATACAGGCAATGGCCGTAGGCGAAATTAAATTAGCCGATTGGTGGCGTGTATTACGAAGAGAAATACTTTCAGGCTTGATGCTTGGTACGGCATTAGGGTTAATTGGTTTTCTACGTGTAGTTCTTTGGTCACAAATATTCCCCGATGTTTATGGCGTTCATTATATAGAAATTGGTTTTGTAGTTGGTATTTCATTAATTGGCGTTGTGCTTTGGGGTACGCTAAGCGGCTCAATGCTTCCCATTATTTTAAAACGACTTGGTGCTGATCCCGCTGTTTCATCAGCCCCGTTCGTAGCAACACTTGTTGACGTAACCGGTCTTGTTATTTATTTCTTCACCGCCTTTCTTTTTTTAAAAGGGTTATTGTTATAGCGAACCTGTACATTATTTAGAAACCAATCCATTCTTTTAATTCCTGCATGCTTTTTGCCATCTGGGCATTTTTGTGCAATTTCGTTTTGCAACCGCTCAATCGTTTGCACCTTATCCAATAAATGATAAAATCTAACCCAATCTTATGTGTGGAATAGTTGGTTACACAGGCCCAAGAGAGGCATATCCCATAATTATAAAAGGACTTCAAAGACTTGAATACCGCGGCTACGACAGTACCGGCGTTGCTTTATTGAATGGCGGCTTACATGTTTATAAAAAAAAAGGGAAAGTAGCCGAGTTAGCTGATACACTGGTCGGCGAAAATCTTCATGCACATATTGGCATCGGGCATACACGTTGGGCCACACATGGTGAACCAAGTGACCGCAATGCTCATCCCCACACTTCATCAAGCGGTAAACTGGCGATGATCCATAATGGCATCATTGAAAATTATGCGCAACTAAAAAAAGAACTTATTTCAAAAGGATACAAATTCACAAGTGATACTGATACCGAAGTGTTATTGAATTTTATAGAAGAAATAAAAAAGAATAATCAGTGTAATCTTGAAGAAGCAATACGCGTCGCATTGAAACGTGTAACAGGTGCCTATGTTATTTTATTGATCGATGAAGATGATCCGGAAACAATTATTGCAGCAAGAAAAGGAAGCCCGTTGGTTATTGGTATTGGCAAGGGCGAACATTTTCTTGGCTCCGATGCATCGCCGATGCTTGAATACACCAAGGAAGTAGTTTATGTAAATGATTATGAACTTGCCATTGTAAAACCCGATGAATTGATTTTAAAAAATCTTGGGAATGAAAAGTTGACGCCATTTGTACAAAAGCTGGATATAGAACTGGCAGCGATCGAAAAAGGCGGCTATGACCATTTCATGCTGAAAGAAATAAATGAACAGGCAGAGACTGTTTTTGATTGTCTGCGTGGACGATTAGATGCAGAAAAAGGAACGATCACAATGGCTGGTGTTGAAAATAATATTGATAAACTTGTCAATGCAAACCGTATCATCATTATCGCCTGCGGCACCAGTTGGCATGCGGGTCTTGTTGCCGAGTATGTTTTTGAAGAACTCTGCCGGACTCCAGTTGAAGTTGAATACGCATCTGAATTCCGATATCGCAATCCTGTTATTCATCCGGGTGATGTTATACTTGCCATTTCACAAAGTGGTGAAACGGCTGACACATTAGTTGCTATCGAAAAAGCAAAACAACAAGGCGCTTTTATTTTCGGTGTAGTAAATGTTGTTGGTTCATCAATTGCCCGTACATCACATGCTGGCGCATATACACATGCAGGGCCGGAAATTGGAGTAGCTAGCACAAAAGCATTTACTGCACAACTTGCAGTGTTAACAATGGTGGCACTAAAAATTGCTAAACAAAAAAAAAGCATCGATGAAGAAAGATACATGCATTTGTTGCAGGAGCTTCATGATATACCGGATAAGATCGCAGAAGTATTAACCTCAGCAGAAAAAGTTAAGAAGCTTGCGGAAAAATATAAAGATGCAAGAGATTTTCTTTATCTCGGTCGTGGTTATAATTTTCCTGTGGCGCTTGAAGGTGCTTTGAAATTAAAAGAGATCTCTTACATACATGCAGAAGGTTATCCTGCTGCAGAAATGAAACACGGACCGATCGCGTTGGTAGACGATCAATTACCGGTCGTATTCATAGCTACAAAAGATGCTTACCATGAAAAAGTGGTAAGTAATATGCAGGAGATAAAAGCAAGAAAAGGACGAGTGATATCAGTAATTACTGAAGGCGACGATTATTCTGCTTCCCTTTCGGAATCCATAATGTCAGTGCCGGCTGCTGATGAAATTGTGGCGCCGATGCTAAGTGTGATTCCTTTGCAGTTATTGGCTTATTATATTGGTGTAATGAAAGGTTGTGATGTAGATAAGCCGAGGAATCTGGCCAAGTCAGTAACCGTTGAATAAAAATCCTAAAGGACACTTAGACCATCCAATCCTTACCTTAAGAACAGTTCTTTAATGTTACAATATTTGTGTTACCAACAGTGTTACTACTATTTAGCTCCTGTTGCGTCGCACTCTTTTACAATAACAATTCTATTCAACAATATTCTGCGCCCTAACCAGAAATCAACAACATGAGTGACATAAAGAAAAAACCAATCAGTTCTCTCGGATATAATTTTGTTGCAAAAGAATTTATCCCAAAAGGAAAAGATGAATACTATCTCCGAAATATCCAGAATAGAAGCGGGATTCCTTATCGTCAATTAACAAAAGCGGAGATCAAATCCCTGCAGCAAAATAATAATACTGCTGATGATTGGAGTAAATTATTGGTTGCT
>DASYQG010000508.1:0-19003 GCA_036005825.1 Chitinophagaceae bacterium
CGTATAAATGAATAACCCTCTCGTTTAAGCGAGAGGGTTATCGTTATAGTCTTGCGATCATTATTAATATTTCACTACCTGGACACTTATATTCCGGTTACTGTCTTCATATCCAAGATTGACTGTATATGTTCCCGCTGCTCTGCCACCAAGATCGATCTGGAAGAATTTTTCTCCACCACTTGGGAATTTTTTACTGTATACCAATTGACCAACTGAGTTATAGACGTTAACATATCTCAAATTTGTTGGAACCTGGTAGTGCCATATGCCAAATGTGCTTCTAAAAGGATTCGGAAGGATCAGGTAGCCGTCATTCTTCAATTTTGCCGGCAATATTTGCGACCTGATGTTTACATCATCCAAATAAAAATTATTTTCCATGTTACCACTGAAGCGGAACATGATCTGGAATAAAGGTTCCGTTGCACCAAGCCAATTGCCAAGGTTCACTGAGTCTTTTCTCCATTGTGTTGCCAGCGGAACAAAGTTCGACATTGATATCTGGAAGTTAGGATCATTTACTGTTTGCAGGTCTTCTCCGTATTTTTTATAGATAGTAGTAAATGTATTACCACAATCTTTAGAAAGCAATACACTTAATGTATCCAGTCTCGAGCCAGTTGTACCGGGCAATGTTTTTGTAATGTGTGCAAGATTAAACGTAAGGAAAATAGAATCTATGGCTGAATAACTATAGTTAGGCATAGCAAGATCATCATAGCGATCGATAGTTGTATTAATGAAATCATTGAAGTATGCTGAACCTGCGTTCCTGTTACCAATTGAACCATTCCGTTGCCATGTGATATCTGCATTCGGATTTATGATAGACCAGTTTATTGGCGGGAATGTGCTGCTTGTAAATGTTTCTGTAACTGTTCCCGGTAATGCAAACACCTGGCTTACGACATATGGTTTCACTAAACCGTCATTGCTTGGGTCCTCATCAGCAACATTATTGGGCAATGTTGTAAATACATTGATAGAGTGGTTGCCAAGAGCACCTAAATTAGCATTTGCCAGTGTTACGGTTGCTGTTTGATTTCTTGCAAGGTTACCCGTCCAGTTAAATGTTGTAACAGGTCCTGCTCCATCAATCTGGTAATTGATTTTTACCGATGTAAGATTTATTTTTCCGAAATTCTTTATAACAGCAACTGGCGCATCAGAACTTGTACAAATTCTACCGGCGGGTTTATTTACCGCAATAACACCAGCATCATTATTAGGGAAGATTTTCTTGTCAATATTGATATCATCAAGGTGCATATTATTTCCAAACTGGTTAATAGCTCTGAACTGGACCATAATATTTCCTGAAGGAATATATCCACTTAGATCAAGTGATTTTCTTGTCCATTCATTGACATTCGCTGGGAAATACCCGGCCGTAGTTGTAGGCGTTGCACCGTCAGGAGCTACAAACGCCGTATCATTTCTTGCATTATAGACAACCTGGAATGATTGACCACAATCGGTTGACACCATAACCTGGAATTGATCAAATGGGAAACCTGGATAACCCCTGTATGCACCCCAGAAACTGACCCATAATGAATCTGCAGTGCCTATAGCAAATGGAGGAGTTCTTAAATCATCAGTGTTTCCGGTTGCTAAATAGTTGAAATGATCCATAAAAGCTTTTCCAGTACCAGAATGTGCAACACCAGTTGTAGTTCTTTGCCATGTAATACCGCCATCAGGATTATTTCTTATCCATCCTGCCGGCGGGAAGGTTGCGCTTTCAAAGCCTTCAACCAATGGTAATGCAGTTCCTGCACCACGGCTTCCTGTAACAGTGGAGCAATCATTGCTTGGATCTGAATCAGCAAAGCCATTGGGATTCGATGTACATACTTGTATACTGTTTGCTGCTAAGACAAGCGGCACCGCATTTAATGGAACAGAAACTGTAGCAAGTGAAGCAAGGTTACCGGTCCAGTTAAATGTTTGTATCGTAGTAGCATTTCTTGTTACCGTAATTGTTACTGAAGTAAGTGGATTTGAACCACCGTTTCTTAATGTAACAGTTAAAGGAATTGTTGGATCGCAAGTAACAAAACCAGCAGGTGGCGTATTAATGGCAGATATACCTGCATTGTTTGGTGTTAATACCGGCGGCACGCAACCATTCGATGTTTTTAAGGAGGCAACACAGTTATCCAAAACCCATTGCATTCGATCTACTTGCTTTTTTGTAAACATGGAATAACAAGCATCATTTGTATAATCCATATAGTTCTGGTAGTTAAATCCGGGAGAAACACCAGAACATGCATCTGTTTGTAAACCTGAAGGGCAACCAGCTGTGGCGTCAGCCTGGTTAGGTGTGTCGCCAACAGTTTGATCACCAGTTGTACCAGCAAGTGATGCTGGTAAAACACATGTTCCACCAAATTGACGGAAATCTGAATTAGCACATCCGCTTTCATCACCCCAAATATGTAAAAGACCAAAACAGTGACCGGTTTCATGAGGAAGTGTGCGACCAAGATTAAACGAAGGATCTACATATGCAGGGTTGTTTCCAAAACCTTCAAATGCAAGTACTACTCCGTATTCATTTGCATTTCCTGTGCCTGGAAATTGGGAAACGCCAAGCAAACAGTTACCAACTTCACCTACCCATACGTTAAGAAATCTCGTTGGATCCCATGCATCAATACCGCCTTGTGCCGTATGCTTTAGCATTTCATAATTACTCCCTGCACAAAGTGTACCGCCGGTAAGAGATGATAAAGTTCTTGTAATACCATTGGCCGGGTTGTTAGTTGGATCTCTTTGAGCAAGACAAAACTGTATTTGACAATAATCTTTATATGCACGAATACTTTGGAAAAGCGGAGCATTTGTGCTGTCGGGATTAGCACCTCTGAAATCTTCATTTAATTTATTAAGCTGCCAAAGCACATCAGCGTCGGTAACTTGTGCAAGCCTGGTTGAATTACCTACTATGTGAAATACGATTGGAATGGTTACAACAACATTCGTCCTGTTGATTCTGTTTGCAGGCTCGGGAGCAAAACGATTTTTATTTTGTTCAGCAAGAGCTCTTGCAGCTGGATTTTGCTGATACCATAATTCAAGACCCTCCATAGTAGCACAATGTAAACGTCCGCCAGAAGTATTAATAGGTTGCGGCCTTTGTTGAGCAAATAAGTTGCTAAAACTAAAAAGTAAAAATGCCGTAAATGCCAGAAAAGTAAATTTTTTCAAAGCAGTATTGTTTTGGGTTAAGAATAAAGTCTTATCTACTCAAATTGTAGATACAAGTTTACAGAATAATACCCGAAAAAGAAAAAATTGTTTTTCGTTATACCTGCAAATAATCAAGCTGTTAAGTAGTAGGATGGACCGCTTGGAATTGAAATCAAAATCTCCTAAATTTTTAATTATGTTTAAAAAAAATTGGGACTGAGTAAGGGGTCAAAACAAGTTTTATTTGCGAAAAATCTGAAATAGTTATCTTCCCTTAATTATTCTTAATTAAAAAAGAATTGAATGAATATCAAACTTCGCCTTACCGTAATGAGTTTTTTCCAATTTTTTGTTTGGGGAGCATGGTTGATAACTATTTCAACATATTTCTTTTCAAGCGATATGGGCAAAAGCGAGGATGCAGGTGTAAAATTCGGAGCTATATTTTCAACGCTTGCAATTTCCTCCATTTTTATGCCTGCTCTCACAGGCATCATTGCTGATAAATGGATAAATGCTGAAAAGCTTTATGGAATTCTTCATATACTTTATGGACTTGTATTGTTTTACGTACCGCAAGTACATGATGCAGATACAATGTACTACGTGATTTTTGCAGCGATGATCTGTTACATGCCTACTATTTCTTTATCAAATTCCATTGCGTATACCATTCTGAAAAGAGAAGGATATGATGTGGTAAAAGTTTTTCCTCCTATCCGTGTTTGGGGAACAATTGGATTTATAGTGGCCATGTGGTGTACCAATCTTTCAGGAAGTAAAGCCAATTCAAACCAATTTCTGATAGGGGCAGTTGCAGCTATTATTCTCGGAATATTTTCGTTCACATTACCAAAATGTCCACCTCCGAAATCAATTTCAAAAGACGCAGGCATTATTGAGCAATTAGGTTTAAATGCATTTAAGCTATTTGGAAATTATAAGATGGCTCTGTTCTTTATTTTTTCAATGTTCCTGGGTGCGGCACTGCAGCTCACCAATATGTATGGCGATTCTTTCCTTAGCGATTTTCAAAAAGTGCCTGGCTATTTCAATTCGTTCGTAGTAAGGTATTCGACCATCATTATGTCTATCTCACAGATGTCAGAAACATTATTCATTCTTACGATCCCATTTTTCTTAAAAAGATTTGGCATAAAAAAAGTGATGCTGATGGCAATGCTCGCATGGGTACTGCGCTTCGGGTTATTCTCTTATGGTAATCCAACTGATGGATTATGGATGATTGTTTTGTCATGCATTGTATATGGCATGGCCTTCGATTTCTTCAATATCTCAGGCTCCTTGTTTGTAGAAACCAACACTAATACTTCTATTCGTTCCAGTGCGCAAGGATTGTTTATGATGATGACCAATGGCATCGGGGCATTTCTTGGAAGTAAAATAAGCGGCTTCATCATTGATAAATATTACACTTTGAAATTTAGTGATATGAACAGCCTGCTGAGTTATCTTAAGACAGATGCAAATGATCCCGGGGTAAAAGAGATCTTGTATAAAAATGAAGTGTTATCAAATGGTGCTTTAAAAATGCCAGTATTTATTAAAGAGTGGCATCCGATCTGGTTGTCTTTTGCAATTTATGCTTTAATTGTAGCCATATTATTTGCTGTATTTTTTAAACACAAACATATTCCTTCAGATCGGGAAGTTCTAAGAGCAGAGACAGATACTAAAATACCTCTTCACTAATCCAAAAAAAAATCCAAACTCCGAAGAGATTTGGATTTTTTTTCCGATTAAATATCAGCACGGAATTTCTTCTTTAAATATGCGACTCGATCTTTTTTACAAAATTTCCTTTTGGTTGTGCGCCTACTAATTTATCAACTACCTGTCCATTTTTAAAAAACAATATAGCAGGAATAGAAGTGATGCCATAATTCATACTTACCGAAGGGTTTACATCCACATTCACTTTGCCCACATTTATTTTACCATCATATTCTTTTGCGAGGGATTCGATTACGGGCCCGATCGCACGGCAAGGACCACACCATTCTGCCCAAAAGTCTACTACTGTTAATTTATCTGCGCTTAAAACTTCATTCTGGAAGTTGCCATCTGTAAATTCTTTTGCCATAATATTTTTCTTTTTTATTTTTTTATAAGGGGGTCAAAAATACAACCAAATTCCTTACTGCGAAGTTATGACATAATAATGTGACTAACTTGTCATAAATGCGACATGACCTGCCTCAATTTATGCTAATTAGCCAGCATTTGATTTGCTTTAACAATAATAGAAAATCTACTTAATGTGTCATTATCTGCACTTCTAATTCAGGATTACCGTCAAGAAAATCCACCATTTCATCGTTCATTTCAAAGCCGTTATCCATTGTAACTAAACTTATTTTTAGATTTTCTTTGGGCTCGGTAAGATTAAGTTTTAATGTTGACCTGCCAGGGAATTTTTTTACATTTTCTTCAAAAAAACTGATAAGGTTTGTAGAAATATCTTTTGGATGAACATCAATCGTCAGTTGTCTGGTAAGGCTTCGCTTTATGGTTTCCACCATAGTAATGCCATTTATCTTGAATTCGTATTCTGGTGTATTGAATCGTTGTTTGAAAAAACCTGTGATAAACAATGATGAGCCTTGCGTTAAAAAAGGAGTGAACTTCACATAATCATCACCCCAAAGAACTAATTCGGTTTTACCCGAATAATCTTCAATCGTAAATGAACCATACTTATTTCCTTTTCTTGAAATTTTATGATCAGCAGTTGTTACAAGTCCAACCAATCTGAACATCCTGTTTGAATTTGGTTGAAGACCAACAGCTTCTTTAAATTCATTAAACTCAGAAACTGAAGTGATACCATAATGTTTTAATTCGAACTTGTAATGGTCAAGTGGATGGCCACTTAAAAACATTCCGGTTACATCTTTCTCATGATCAAGCTGAACTATCAACGGCCAGGGATCGCATTGCGGCAGAGTAGGTGTTCTTATTTCAACGGCTAATGGGAGATCACCAAACAATGTATTTGTTGATGACATATTATTTTGCTGGTAAACCTGTCCGAAACGAATGATCTTTTCAAGGCCCGTTGTTTGATCTTCGGGTATTGTATGAAAAAATTGTGCACGATGATGTTCAGGGAAACATTCAAAAGCTCCTGCGTACGCCAGGCTCTCCAATGTTTTTTTATTGACGGCACGTTGATTAACTCTTTTTATAAAATCAAAAATGTTCTTAAATGTGCCGTTCTTTTCTCTTTCTTCAATAATATTTTCGATCGCCGCTTCACCACAACCTTTTAATCCGCCTAATCCGAAACGAATTTCTCCTTTTTGATTTACTGCGAAACCCTTTTTTGATTCATTAATATCAGGACCAAGAACTTTAATCCCCATTCGCTTACACTCTTCCATAAAGAAGGTGATCTTTTCTATTGCTCCCGCATGATTTAAAACTCCTGCCATGTATTCGGCAGGGTAGTGGCTTTTTAAATACGCAGTTTGATATGCTACATAAGCATAGCAGGTAGAATGTGATTTATTAAATGCGTATTGTGCAAATGCTTCCCAGTCTGTCCATATCTTTTGTAAAGTGTATTCGCCATATCCTTTCTTCTTAGCATTATCAATGAACTGGCTTTTCATTTTATCCAACACCGACTTTTGCTTTTTACCCATTGCTTTTCGCAATACATCCGCATCGCCTTTGCTGAAATCTGCAAGTTTTTGTGCAAGCAACATCACCTGCTCCTGGTAAACTGTGATTCCGTAAGTTTCTCTTAAGATTTCTTCCATTTCCGGAAGATCATAACTGATAGCTTCACGTCCGTGTTTACGTTCAATAAAATTCGGAATGTATGCAAGCGGACCCGGACGATACAAAGCATTCATCGCAATAAGATCATCAAGCCTGTCAGGTTTTAATTCACGCAAATATTTTTGCATGCCAGGACTTTCAAATTGGAACGTTCCAATTGTATCGCCGTGCTGGTATAATTTAAAAGTTTTATCATCATCAAGCGGAAGTTTATCAATATCGATCTCCACTCCATGATTTTGTTTTATTAGTTCCAGCGCATCTTTAATGATGGTGAGAGTTTTTAAACCAAGAAAGTCCATCTTGATGACGCCGGCATCTTCAATGATATTTCCTTCAATTTGTGTTACCCATAGATCAGAATCCTTTGCAGTAGCAACAGGAATTAATTCAGTGAGATCTTTAGGTGCAATGATAATGCCTGCGGCATGAATACCTGTGTTGCGAACTGAACCTTCGAGGATCTCAGCTTGATGCAACACATCACTTTGTATCCCTTTGCTATTATATATCTCCCTGAGTTTTTTTATTACTTCAATATCATCGGGCCCGACGCCATCTTTTTCCATCAAAGATTTTTCACCATCCTTTGATGTTAGCGGCGCATGCAATACTCGTCTTAATTCTATACCCGGTCGATCAGGGACCATTTTCGCCAAAGCATTGGAATCAGGTAGTGGCAGATCCATTACTCTCGCTACATCTTTAATGCTCATCTTCGCCGCCATCGTACCATAAGTGATGATCTGTGCAACCTGGTTTTTTCCATATTTTTTTATAACGTAATCAATTACCTTTTGCCTGCCCACATCATCAAAATCCGTATCGATATCCGGCATTGATTTACGATCAGGATTTAAAAATCTTTCAAAAAGTAGATTGTATTTAATAGGATCAATATTGGTGATACCGATACAATAGGCAACTACACTTCCTGCAGCAGAACCACGACCAGGCCCTACCAATACATCCATTTCTCTTCCGGCCCTGATAAAATCACTTACAATAAGAAAGTAGCCAGCAAAACCCATTGTTCTGATGGTAAACAATTCGAACTCGATCCTTTCTTTTATTTCATCGGTAAGTTCTGAGTAACGATTTTTTGCTCCTTCGTAAGTAATATGTTTTAAATATTCCCATTGATTCAAAGAATCGGGGCTTACTTCACCTTTATCAAGTTTTTCTGCTTTTGTATGTGTTTTAAATTTATCAGGAATAGGAAATGCCGGAAGTAAAATATCTTTTTTAAGATTTAGTATAGATACCTTGTCTACAATTTCATTGGTATTATCGATCGCTTCGGGAAGATCAGAAAAATTTTTCGACATCTCTTCGGTCTTCTTAAAATAGAACTGATCATTGGGAAAGGCAAAGCGTTTATCTTTTACCATGATATCATCATCAGAGAATTCTCTTAATGCAGGTGTTGCTAATTTTTCACCAGTATTGATGCAAAGCAAAATATCATGCGCTGTAAAATCAGTTTGATCCACATAGTGTGAATCATTACTTGCAATGATCTTTACATTGTATTTCTGTGCAAATTTTACCAGCACTTCATTCACCGTATCCTGTTCTTTCATTCCATGCCGCTGCAGCTCCACATAATAATCTTCGCCAAAAAGATCAAGCCACCATTTGAATTCTTTTTCAGCTTCTGCCTCTGATTTTCTTAAGATAGCCTGGGGAACCAAAGCCCCGAGACAACAGGTAGTGGCAATTAGCCCTTCGTGATATTTTAAAATTAATTCTTTATCGATACGGGGATACTTGCTATACATGCCTTCAATAAAACCAAGTGATGTAAGTTTTACGAGATTTTTATATCCTGTTTCATTTTTCGCTAATAATATCTGGTGATGACGTGGATCTTTATCTTCTTTTGAGAAAGTTTTCCTATGACGATCTGCTGTGATATAAAATTCGCAACCAACAATTGGTTTTACTTTCAGGCTTCCATCTTGATTTTTGTGTTTATATGCTTCGGCAACAAATTCAAAAACACCAAACATATTTCCATGATCAGAAATAGCCAATGCCGGCATATTATCATCGATCGCTTTTTTATAAAGCTTTTGAATAGACGCCGCCCCATCTAGTAAAGAGAATTGTGTATGTACGTGTAAGTGAGAAAATTTCATTTTATCGTTCCTTAAATTTAATGACCTGTATCAACCAGTTTATTGTTCTTATTATCAGCTGTTATTTGCAAATAAAAGCCGATAGCAATTTTTTAATGCAAATTTCGTTTAAATAATATCAGCAAGCTCGGAAAAGATTTTTATTTTTGTTAACTGGTTATGGCAGGGTGTTAGCGTAAAGGCCTTCCCAATTTATTTTTGAATCCAATTCATGCTAAAACAGGTAACTCTTTACTCAATAATGATTGTGTTGCTGGCAAGTTGTGCCAGTTTAAAAACCGCTTTTACCGGCAACAATTCGACCGGATCCACAAATAATTCCACTACTGTTAAAAAAGAAACAAAATTTTTGGATCAGATAGATATCCCTGTTGAATCTACAAAAGGTGTAAAAGAAAAAGAATCAGAGAAACTCCTTGCAAAAAAAGAGACGGCATCGATCCGCAACAGCACACATCGGGAAAGTGATGCAGAAAATTTATCTCCTTTACAAGTGAAATATGCTGTTTTGCTTAGCACACAAGCCGAAGAAGTAAAAAATACAAAGATGTTTGACTTCATCGACGATTGGTACGGTACACCATATCGTTTGGGTGGCACAACTAAAAAAGGGGTTGATTGTTCGGCGTTTTCACAATTTCTTTTTGCCTCAGTTTATGGCCTCAGTATCCCGAGAACTGCAAGGGAGCAATATAATTTGACCAACCGCATTTCAAGAACAGAATTAAAAGAAGGTGACCTTATTTTCTTCAATACCCATGGCGGTATTTCTCATGTCGGTGTTTATCTTCAAAACAACAAGTTTGTTCATGCCTCAACAAGTGGCGGCGTAATGATCAGCGATATATTTGATGAATACTGGGTAAGGAGATTTGTAGGTGTAGGAAGATTGAAAGACCGTGAATCAGTAGTAAGCACAAAGTGAATCGCTATTTCTTTATTCTCTTTTTTAAGGTTTCCAATACAATTTTCAGATCAGGTGTAAGATTGAACCAATAAGTTCCGGCAAAAAACAAACCTATAAAGAGTAAGCTTCTTATAGCCAGCCAATGAATTCCTGTTTTGTCTTTTAAAAGAAAATAACAAATGCCATAACAAGCGAATGCTAATAAAATAGTGAGCAATGATTTTATGGTAAATGGTTGCATTTTGAATTTGCGCAGCAAAAAAAGATAGCGGATAAGGTTATAGATCGAAAATGAAATCAGATTGGCGATTGCCGGGCCGATCAATCCAAGTCTCATCGCCAGGATCCAGTTCAAAGGCAGCATTATCAACAGCAATATCACACCAGTAATAAAATCGAATCGCCAATACGTGGAGGTAGCGATTATCTGTCCGCTGACCCCGGTGCCCATATCAACAATTCGCATTAATCCCATAAAAAGAAATACATCAAGCACCACTTTAAAGTCAGCCTGCAGATTAAAAGAAACGATCGCATCATTATAATTTAACCATACAAGACAAAACATGCCTGTAGAAAAAATGAGTTGGTTAATAGACGACCTTTGGTAAATGCGGTTGATCTTTTTATAATCCTTATCCTTCCATGCCTGCGAAAGATGGGCAACTGAAGCAGCAATAATACTTCGTTGTGGAGCTTGAATAAGACTGGTAAGGTATTGCGCAAAAGTAAAAAGACCAACCATACCAGCTCCGTCAGGAAATACACCGGCAATAATAATTGTATCTGCAACCGCTGCAATATTGTATATAAGTGTACCACCCCAAACAAATCCGCAAAGCATCAGTATCTTTTTAAAAAACCGTCTTGTTACTTTGCTTACAGAAAAATTAAGCCTGATCTTGCCGGTGCTGTATAGATAAATAAAAAGAGCAAATGCCAGAAGCAGGTAGAGGAATGAATATATTTTTATAAAAAGATCAAAATCTTTTATCACATTGATGCTGACAAGTACAAAAAGAATTGTGACAAAAACACGAAACTGTACTTCTTTGAAATAATTTGAAAGAATTGATTTGTGAACCTGCCAGGCAAATGCTTCAAGTACTGAGAAAAGAGTTAATCCAAGCCCAAATGGGAAAAGCCAGTAATAATATTTTACTATTTCCGGCGAATTGTCAAATGCTCTTACCACAATGTTTTGCATAAACAACCCGGCAATACATAAAAAAGTAAACGCAATAAGAGTTGCCAGCAATGCCCAGGCCGCCTGGTCATTTTTATTTTTGGGTAAATGATCTTTATAATAAGGGAAGAATTTATTGATGTAAGCCGGCATACCCAGCGAGGCAATTGAGATCATGATGGAGCCAATTGCCATAAACACGCCGGTAAGTCCATATTCTTCTTTTGTAAACGGCCCGCCTTCTCTTGTAAACAAATATGTATTTAAAGCGCCAAAAGCAAAGCCGACGTAGATCAGTATTGAAGAAATAATACTTTGCCTCCGAATATTACTCATGCGATAAAGATAGTGAGTTGTGAGTGGTCAGTGACGAGTGTTATTGAACTCTTTTTACTGTTATATAAAAATTCCGGTCGATCTTTAATCCATCTTTTAAAATATCCGCAGTGACTGCAACGGTTTTCCATTCTGTAGTTGCTTTTAACCAATCATCTTTTGCACCGTCAAGTTTAACAGGCATGTTAAATCCATCTATACAATTTGTCCAACGATAAGACATATTATTGCCGGTAAATTTATATTCAAGAGCAGGGATCATTGTAGTTCGCAGGTATTGATCAAATATTTTTGAAAGATCTTTTCCCGATTGCTCAGACATGTAGCTTTCAATTTGCTTGCTTGTAACAACTGAATGATAAAATTTAGAATTCAATCCCCTTAATATTGATCTGAATTTTTCATCATCATTAATGACATGGCGGATCGTATGCAGCATATTACCACCTTTATAATACATATCACTGCTGCCTTCTTTATTTACTCCATAAGGTCCGATGATCGGCTTGTCGTTTTCAATCAGCTTCCTCGTGCCAATGCAATAATCACTTCCGGCTTCTTTACCATAGTAGTACTCAGTAAACAATGTTTCAGAGTAATTGGTAAATCCTTCATGCACCCACATATCGGCGATATCAACAGTAGTTATATTATTTGCAAACCATTCATGACCGCTTTCATGCACAATGATAAAATCCCATTTCAATCCCCAGCCCGAAGCTGAAAGATCTCTGCCACGATAGCCGTTTTTAAATCCATTGCCATAAGCTACCGCACTTTGATGTTCCATTCCAAGATGTGGCGCCTCGATCAATTTATAACCATCTTCATAAAAAGGATAGGGGCCAAACCAATATTCAAATGCTTTCAACATTTGCGGCACTTGTTTAAACTGCTCTTTTGCTTTTTCTAAATTGTAATCAAGTACCCAATAATCACATTCCAATTTTCCTTTTTCGCCTTCGTATGTTTCTTTCCAATTCACGTATTTACCAATGTATGGAATGATATTGTAGTTGTTGATTGGGTTTTGTACTTGCCAGACAGCAGTTTCTGTGTTTCCCCTTGTTGGTCCTTGTAATAACATTTTGCCGTTTGAAATAGCCAGTAACGTATCTGGAACTACCATTTGAAGAACGGCTCCTTTGTCTGGTTCATCCCCCTGATAATCTTTGCAAGGATACCAAACACTTGCCCCTAATCCCTGGCAAGCAACACTCATCCATGGTCTTCCTTTTGCATCTTTTGCAAATATCCATCCGCCATCCCATGGTGGTCGTTTTGCAATTGTTGGATTACCATGATAATTAATCAGCAATTTATAAACCTGCTCCATTCCACCGTTAGTTGCTATATTAAATTTCTTTTTTTCAAAATTTATCCAATAAACATTTCCTTCTCTATCATATTTGGATACAGGTTTTCCATCCAATAGAATATTGTCGATAATTAATGGCCGCTGAAGATCGATCTGCATAATTCCGTTTTTTGGTTCTTGGGTGACCTTGAAAATAATTTCGGTTGATCCGACAATTGATTTTGATTCAAAGTCAGGTGTAACTTCAATTTTATATGCCATTACATCCCACCAATCTCTTCCCGTCCCATTGCTGCCACGAAGTGTATCCTGGTGCGTGAATTGACCATTCACTGAATTAATGATCAATAATGAACAATTAAAAATTAATATTGCTTTGAAAATCTTTTTCAATTTGTGAAATTTTGAATTGTAAATTTAACCGTTCGTATGTAAATGAATTATAAAAATAAATATCTGCCCTTTTTTCTTCTGCCTTGTTCCTTATGCCTGGTTACTTGCAGCAATAAGGAACAGAATTCTAAAAAAATATTCCATTATAATGAATCCACCGGCATCGCTTCACTTGATCCCGCTTTTTCAAAAAATCAATCTACCATGTGGCCAGTGCATCAATTGTTCAATACGCTTGTTGAAAATGATGGTGACACCAAAACAAAAGGATCGCTTGCAAAGAACTGGGATATTTCTGCCGACAGGCTTGAATATATATTTCATTTAAGAACAGACGTAACCTTTCACGATAACGATGCATTTGCCGGGGGAAAAGGTAGAAAAATGATAGCGCCGGACGTGGAATATAGTTTTAAAAGAATTATTGATCCCAAAATTGCAAGCCCAGGTTTTTATATTTTTAATAACGTAGTTGATAGTATTGATGGATTTGAGGCGATTGACGATTCTACTTTCAAATTGAAACTAATAAAACCCTATGCGCCGATACTGCAGATCTTGAAAATGACTTATTGTTCAGTTGTTCCAAAAGAGGTTGTTGAAAAATATGGGTCTGATTTTCGAAGTCATCCCTGCGGCACTGGGCCATTCCAGTTTGTCGCCTGGGAAGAAGGGCTTGCATTGATATTTAAAAAGAATGAGAACTATTTTGAAAAAGATTCTGCTGGAAACCGACTTCCTTATTTAGATGGCGTCAAGATCACATTCAATGAAAGTAAAGCAACCGAGTTTCTATTGTTCAGACAAAAGCAATTAGATTTTTTAAATGATATAGATGCTTCTTTTAAGGATGAAATTCTTACACTAAAAGGTGAATTAAGAAATAACTGGAAAGACAAAGTTGTTTTACAAATTCATCCTTATCTCAACACGGAGTACTTTGGTTTTTTAGTTGATACTACAAATGAATTGATAAAGAATTCACCTACCCGGTTAAAAAAATTGCGACAGGCGATGAACTATGCGATAGATCGGAAAAAAATGATATTGTATTTACGAAACTCTTTAAGCTCCCCAGCCGAATCAGGGTTTGTGCCAGAAGGGATGCCTTCATTCGATACATCAGTTAAAGGATATAAATATGATCCCGCAAAAGCAAAACAATTGCTGGAAGATGCCGGATTTACAAATGGAACTAAACCGCCTGCGATCAAACTTTATACAATTCCAATTTATGGGGAGATCGGGAGTTATCTCGCAAAGCAATTTGAAGAAGCAGGCATTCCTGTAAACGTCGAAGTTGTATTGCGTTCATTTTTGTTTGAGCTTACATCCAATTCAAAAGCTCCTTTTTTTCGTGGCAGTTGGATAGCCGATTATGCTGATGCCTTCAATTATCTCTCCTGTTTTTATTCTAAGAACCCAGCACCACCCAATTATACTCGTTATAAAAACCCTGAGTTTGATAAATTATTTGAACAAGCAGTGGCAGAACCAAATGATTCCTTGCGTTATATTTTATATCGGAAAGCTGATCAAATATTGATCAATGATGCACCAATAATTCCACTTTGGTATGACAGGGTAATACGATTAGTACAGCCAAATATCTCCGGTTTTGAACCAAATAATCTCAATTGGCTTGAATTACGAACAACAAAAAAAACAAACTAAAAATGTTTTAATGAGAATCAGTCAATAATCGATTTTCATAGGAGAATTACTATAAAAAAACAGTCTTTGATCACTTGCATAAATAAGATGTAATAGTTATTTTTACTATCGACTTTTCTGCAGTATCCTTACTAATCAACCAATCCAAAATCCCTGATAGACCTCATTATCCATGGGTAGACATATTTAATCTGACCCTTTTAAAGACGTACTATGAAAGTAATCTCTACACGAATTGTAATAGTGAGAACCTTAGTTTTTATCCTTATCTCACTTTATTTCCTGATCGTTTTTTAGTCGGATCTTAAATTTAAGCAAAGTGATCTCAGCAGGGTAGAGAAATCATTTGTTATAAAAAAGAACATTTAATATTTGTAAAGTATTTATCCATTAAGCCCTGACTTGTTTTTGTCCGTCCCTAATGGAATCTATATCTATGAAACTCAACTCAAATCCTGAAAAATCAGCTCCGTTAATCTCTGGTGACCAGTTTCTAGAAAAACCATTCATCGTTTTTTTAAAGTTAAAATGGAAATTTCATGATGTGAATGGTACCCAAAACAAAAGGCGGGATTTATTCCCACCTTTTCTTTTTAATGCTTCTTCAATTTGTTCTTAAATACTTTTTCAAATTTTTCCAGCTTGGGTTGAATTACGATTGAGCAATAAGGGTTGGAATTCTTATTAAGCTCATAATACTCCTGGTGATAATTTTCTGCTTTATAAAATTTAGTGAAAGGCTCAAGGGTTGTCACGATCGGGTTATCATATGCGCCACTCTTATCCAATTCTGTTTTATACTTCTCCGCTTTTTGTTTTTGTTCATCATTATGGTAAAAGATGACACTGCGGTATTGTGTGCCAACATCCGCTCCCTGGCGATTCAATGTTGTTGGGTCGTGAACCTGCCAGAAAACTTCCAATAATTCATCAAAACTGATCTTTGAAGTATCATAAACAACCTGGACGCATTCTGCATGACCAGTTTCACCGGTGCATACGTCTTTATAACTGGGGTTTGCAACATGCCCACCTGCATATCCCGAGGTTACGGAAATAACGCCTTCGAGTTGCTCAAAAACTGCTTCGGTACACCAGAAACAACCGGTGCCAAAAGTGGCGGTATCTGCTTTACCTGTAATAGTTGGTTCAGTTTTTTCGGATGTTTTAGTTGTATTCATTTTTAAATTTTGATTATTGTTTTGTGCACAGGAAATTAATGCGGCGGCACCGGTAAAAGCGGCCAGCCAAAATGTTTTCATATAAATTCTTATTTTATTTTTTTGTTCCATTTTTCTAATTCAATGCAATTTACGACGATTTCGGGTGGCTGGTTTGTAAGATGTGTGACAGCGCTAATAGCTTTCTGAATTTCTTAACAAATCGGTAATGTAGGTGTTTAGAAAGGAGCGTCGCAACAGACGCTTAATAGAATTATCCCGACATTTGTCGGGACTGGCTAAAAAATTATTTTAACTATCAGATGAAACTTTTTCCGGAATCGGCATATATACAATTAGAGTTTGATAAAGTAAAAACATTGTTAGCTGAACATTGCAGAAGCGAATATGCAATTGAAAAAGCACACCTGTTAAGAATTCATACACAAATTGAATTTATAGGAGCTGAATTGCGCCAGAGCTATGAATATAAACAGCTTTTACAAAACACTATCTATTTTCCAAATGATCCTGTCTTTAATTTATCAAAAGAATTAAAACTGCTTTCTATTCCCGGCGCAATACTGGCAGGTGATGAGCTGATCGAAATTAGAAAGCTGGCAGAATTGATGAAAAACATTTTTCGTTGGTTTGATGCTGAAAGAAGAAATGTGTACAATGGTCTTGTAAAGATCATCGATGGCACTTATTATGAGAAGGTGATTGCCGAAATGATCGATGATATAATCGATGAAAGCGGGCAGGTAAAAGATAATGCGTCTGACGAATTAAAAAGTATCCGGATGAATTTATATCGCAAGCGAAATGAGTTGCGAAAAGTTTTTGACCGGATCATTTCTAAATTAAACAAGCAGGGCTACCTGGCAGATATTGAAGAAAGTTTTTTGAATGGCAGGAGGGTACTGGCGGTGTTTGCAGAACAAAAAAGAACGGTGAAAGGAATTTTGCATGGCGAAAGTGAAAGTCGTCGCACTACTTTTATAGAACCTGAAGAAACGATCGAGTTGAACAATGATATTTATTCTTTAGAAGGTGATGAGAAAAAAGAAGTGTATCGTTTGCTTCGTGAATTGACATCCAAACTTTCTGTGTATTCCTCGTTGCTATCAACTTATCATTCTATTGCAGGTGAGTATGATTTTATCCGTGCAAAGGCAAAGTTTGCCATGGATGTGAATGGTGAATTTCCGCTTGTTGAGGATAAAGCCATTGTTCATTTAGAAAAAGCTTTTCATCCTTTATTGTATTTATATAATAAAAAGGCAAATAAACCAACCATTCCTGTTTCGCTAACATTAGATGAAAAGAACAGGATACTTGTTATAAGCGGACCGAATGCAGGAGGTAAAACTGTAACGCTAAAAACTGTTGGTCTTTTGCAAATGATGATCCAAAGTGGATTGCTTGTGCCAGTGCAACCTTCATCAAAGTTTGGGGTATTCAAACAATTGCTTATCCATATTGGCGATACGCAGAGTCTTGAGTTTGAGTTGAGCACTTATAGCAGCCATTTAAAGAACATGAAACATTTTATGGAAGCTGCAAGTGGCAAAACACTTTTCTTTATTGATGAATTGGGAAGCGGCAGTGATCCTAATCTTGGTGGTGCGTTTGCGGAAGTAATATTGGAAGAATTGGTAAAAAAACATTCATATGGAATTGTAACAACACATTACCTGAATTTAAAAGTGATGGCGAGTAAAACTCCAGGAATATTAAATGGCGCCATGGCTTTTGATGAAAAAAATCTAATGCCGCTTTATAAACTTAATATCGGTAAACCTGGTAGTTCTTATACGTTTGCCATTGCAGAAAGAATCGGTTTGGACAAACATCTGATTGATCGTGCAAGAACCATGGTAGATGAAGAACATTTTCGTTTGGATAAATTGTTGAACAGAACAGAGCAGGATCTGCATAATCTTGAAATGAAAGAAAAAGAGCTTCATCAACTGATGCAGGAGAACGAGAAATTGAAAAAAGAGATGAAGCATACAATGGATCGGGAAAAGCATGATCAACAAATGGAACTTTTAAAACACCAGAATAAAGTATCTGAAGAAAAACTTGCTTACCTGAAAGAGATGGAAAGGAAGCTAAAGCAAATGGTGATCGATTGGCGAAAAGAAGAAGACAAAGGCAAAGTGATCAAAAATATCAGTGCTCTTTTATTTAATAAACATGAAAAGAAGGCGGCAGGTAAAATGCAAAAACAAGTTGAATCGAAATTTATCGAACTGGCCGGTGAAATAAAAGTAGGAGAGAAAGTGAAAATGAAAAAGAATCATCAGGTTGGACAGGTAATTGAGATGAGAGGAAAGAAAGCTGTTATAAAAATTGGTCTGCTTCCGATCCATGTTGACATAAAAGACCTTGTATTGGTTAAATCAAAACAAGACGAAACTGGTAAAAAATAAAAGCACCCCGCTTGCGCAGGGTGCTAACTTGAGTTTTTAGTTGTATACAAATTTAAAGACCTGAATGGATATAACTCTCCAGGTGACTGATAGTTTCTTTTTGCTGCAGAATAGTTTCCTTCACCACATCGCTCATACTTACGATACCTGCTAAAAGATTGTTCTCAAAAACGGGCAGGTAACGAATGTTTTTATCAGACATAAGTTCCATACAGTACTCTACGGTGTCTGTTGGATTTACAGATGGTAAATTTGTTGACATGATCTCCGAAACCTTTGTGTCAACAGAACTTTTGTGCTTCAGGGCGATTTTCCTTGAATAATCTCTTTCCGTGATAATCCCAAGGTATTCGCCGCCATCCATTACAAGCACAGAGCCGATGTTCTTTTCAGCCATGATGTTCAGTGCCTCGATCACTTTTGTGTCCGGGGCCACCGCCAC
>DASYQG010000509.1:0-19869 GCA_036005825.1 Chitinophagaceae bacterium
AGTAAAGAAGTAAGAACAAATAAAAAAGGAACACTTCATCCACCACATGAAATTGCTCATACTCTCGGAACTTTTTCCGAAGGTGATGAAAGACATGTAAAGCAGGCGATCGATGCTGCATTGGCTGCAAAAGAATCATGGGCCAATATGGATTGGGAAACAAGAGCCAATATTTTTTTGAAAGCTGCTGACCTTATGGCGACAAAGTATCGTCCCTATATGAATGGAACAACGATGCTTGGTCAAAGTAAGAATGCTTACCAGGCAGAAATTGATGCAGCATGTGAGTTGATCGATTTTCTAAGATTCAATGTTCATTTTTTAAGCGAGATATATAAGCAACAACCGATCAGCAGTCCCGGCATGCATAATAGAATGGAGTATCGTCCGCTTGAAGGATTTGTATTGGCAATAACTCCTTTCAATTTTACAGCGATTGGTGGTAATCTTCCTACAAGTGCTGCAATGTGTGGTAATGTTGTTGTATGGAAACCTGCACATACACAAATTTATTCTGCGCAAATGTTTATGCGTATCTTAAAAGAAGCTGGCTTACCTGACGGAGTTATTAATTTAGTTTATGTAAGTGGACCTATACTTGGAAATATATGTTTTGATCATCCTGATTTTGCAGGAGTACATTTTACAGGTTCAACTGGTGTGTTTAATTATATGTGGGAAACGATCGGGAAGAATACCAGTATTTATAGATCATATCCGCGAATTGTTGGAGAAACAGGTGGAAAGGATTTTGTGATAGCTCATAAAACTGCCGATCCTGATGTTGTGGTTACTGCATTGCTTCGTGGTGCATTTGAATTCCAGGGGCAAAAATGTTCAGCCGCTTCAAGAGCATATATACCTTCTAATCTTGCCGAAGAAATAAAAAAGAAACTCATCGCCGGTGTAAAGAGTTTTAAGATGGGAAGCCCTGAAGACTTTACTAATTTTATCAATGCAGTGATAGATGAAAAAAGTTTTGATAACATTAAAAAATATATTGATAACGCAAAAAAAGATAAGAAAGCAGAAATATGTGTAGGAGGTAAGTGTGATAAAAGCCAGGGTTATTTTGTTCAGCCGACTATTATTGAAGCAAAGGATCCAAAGTATGTAACAATGTGTGAAGAGATCTTTGGACCTGTACTTACCATATATATATACAATGCTAACCAGTTTGAACGGACATTGGATCTTGTTAATTCAACTTCGCCATATGCATTGACAGGCTCTGTAATTGCAAAAGACAAAACGGCAATAGAACTTGCTACAAATAAACTTAGAAATGCTGCAGGTAATTTTTATATAAATGATAAACCAACTGGCGCTGTTGTTGGACAGCAACCATTTGGTGGGGCAAGAGCAAGCGGAACAAATGATAAGGCAGGAAGTATTCTGAATCTTTATCGCTGGTTGAGTGCAAGAACAATTAAAGAGACATTTAATCCGCCAACAGATTATAAGTATCCTTTTATGCAGGAAAAATAAATTGAAAGCCCCTTTCATGGGGCTTTATTATTTTAGCAGAAATATCAGGTCAATTGAAATCAATACTTACAGAACCGCAATTAGAGATAACAATTAAACGACTGGCTCACCAGGTATTGGAAAATCACGTCGATCTTGCAAATACTGTTGTCATCGGACTTCAGCCAAGAGGTATTTATTTATCAGATAGGATCGTGGATGAAATAAAAAAAGATACACCCGTAGATAAAATTCAGTATGGTAAACTTGATATCACATTTTATCGTGATGACATCCGCAAAGAACTTCATATTGCTAACCGCACAGATATTCCATTTTCAATAGAAGGAAAAAATGTGGTGCTGATCGATGATGTGCTTTATACAGGAAGAACAATTCGTGCAGCGCTTGATGCTTTACTTGATTTTGGTCGTCCAGAAAAAGTGGAACTATGTGTTTTGATCGATCGCCGCTTCAGCAGGCAATTGCCAATACAGCCTGATTATATCGGCAAATCCATAGATTCGATTCTCTCACAAAAAATAAAGGTGTACTGGAAAATTAAAGATGGGAGAGATGAGGTGATCATTTCGGATGAATGAAACAACCTCCTTCCCTTGTGCATTTTTATTCTTAACAGGACATAATTCTTTTATACATGACTCTTTCATTTGACTAAAGAAGCAAGTGGACATTCTGTAATTCTTGCATTAAAATTATGCAACCGGTTGCAATGATGTTCCCGTCGAATTTACAGATGGTTACATTTTCCAAACAGTCGTTTGACAAAAAAAATATGTAATCGGTTGCATTTATTTAAAAAAATCTTATATTCGTTACAAGAATTTCGAATTTGGTTGCTTTAACTCTTCAAACCAATTTTAAAACTGCTTGTATTATGAAAAGTAAAAACCGGCTTCTTGTCGCATTGACAAGACATACGATCCTTCCCGCATTTTTCCTTTTATTAGCCCTCAACATTTTTGCTCAACGAACGATTACCGGAACCGTTATCGGACCAGATAAAAAACCCGTTGTTGGTGCTTCAGTTGTTGTAAAAGGAACAAGTGCCGGAACTACCACAAATGAAAAGGGGGTATTTTCTATTGCTGTTCCCGCGAATCATGATGTGCTTTTAATTACTTATGTTGAATATGAGGTGAATGAGGTTACCGTGGCCGGTAACACCGTTGATGTTACCATGAAAGAAAAAGACATCACCCAAAATGAAGTGGTCGTTGTGGGTTATGGAACCCAAAGAAGAACCAACGTTACCGGCGCTGTTTCCAGCGTGAATAATAAAACCATAAATGAATATCCCGTTCTCAGTGTTGCCCAGGCATTACAGGGCCGTGTTCCTGGTGTTACAGTTACTAATAACGGGAGTCCAGGTACTGATCCAATTGTTCGTATCAGGGGTATCAGTTCAATCAGCTTTGCCTCAGATCCGTTGTATGTTGTGGATGGTTTCCCGACCGGTAACTTAGCCACTATTGATACCAGGGATATTGAGACAGTTGACGTTTTGAAAGACGCTTCTGCAGCTGCCATCTATGGTTCAAGAGGTACCAGTGGTGTAATTATGATCACAACTAAGAAGGGTAGAAGAGCTAACAAGTTCAGTATAAACCTTGATTCATATTTTGGCCGTTCGGAAGTAACTGAAAGGCTTGACTTATTAAACACAGAACAATTTAAGCAGTATGCGATCGCTTATAGAGGCAGCCAGGTACCAAGACTTTTACCTCCTTCTATTAATGAGCCTATTTATACGGGAACCACTCAAACTTATGGTCAAACAAATACAGACTGGCAAGATGAATATTTTCAAAAAGGGAATATGACTCAGCATCATATTGGAATGAGTGGCGGAAATGAAACATCGCGTTTTTATGCTTCAGCCGGATTCTTGGATCAGGAAGGAACTACTCCCAGTGTAGATTATCGTCGTTATAATTTCCGGATCAACTCAGATCATGTGATCAGTAAAGTCTTCACTTTTGGTGAGAATTTATATACTGCTTACGGGGACCAGGGTTTTGATGCTAATGAAACCGGCTCGAGGACCAATTTGGTAAATGTTGTCCGAATAATGCCGCATATGCCGGTATATGATCCTACGTCGAATGGTGGATACAGGGGAGTGGATGCCACGAAAGATGGCGGCGACCCAACAAATCCTGTGGAAGATGCAGAATTAAAAAATCCTGCTAAAAGAACAACTGTAAAAGTGTTGGGAACAGCTTTCCTGGAACTGAATTTTACAAAATGGCTGAAATTCCGTTCAACTTTTGGGATCGATTACGCTGATGGATTGACCTATCGTTTTCAACCTATTTTCAATGACAAAGGCGCCATAGCGGGGTCAAGTGCTACACAGGCTACGATCACTAATAACCGCAACATTTCTACAGTAAGATTATTTACCGAGCAACTTACATTCGACAGGACCTTTGGTAATCACCATATAAATGCAATTGCTGTTTATGAGTTGCAGGACCAAAATATTAAACAGGAAAATGCAAGCGGGAATCAGCCGTCTAATGATCTCAAGACATTAAACAACGCTACTAACATATCTGCGCAGACTCTTGTTTTCAAAAATGCAATCATCTCATACGTAGGTCGGGTCGGTTATGATTTTAAAGGCAAATACTTACTAAGTGCTGCTATTCGTCGTGATGGTCTTTCTGTGTGGGCGCCGGGTAAGAAATGGGCAAATTTCCCGTCAGGTTCTGTTGGATGGAGAATTGACCAGGAAGATTTCATGAAGAGTATGGAAAAAATATCTGAATTAAAAGTACGTGCAGGTTATGGTATTACCGGTCTGAATGGAACAGTTCTAGGCTCTACTCCATGGCAAGTGGGTGTAAGTGGCAATAGCAGTTCTTATCCTTTCGATAATTCTATTACCGGTGGACCTGCATCTTCTATTCAAAGTTTAGGAAACCAGGACCTGGAGTGGGAAAAAACAAAACAATTAAATTTTGGTGTGGACCTGGGATTGTTAAGAAACAAGGTCACTTTAACTGCTGAATATTATCAGCGTAAAACTGATAATTTGATTTTAGCTGTGCCTCTTCCCCCAACAATGGGATTTCTTAATAGCTCAGTTAATCAAAATGTTGCCTCAATGAAAAATACTGGCTTTGAATTTCAATTGGGATACAACGACAGGGAAGGAGATTTTAAATGGAATGCGAATGCCAATTTTAGCTTTGTTACCAATGAAGTTACAAAGTTGGCTGATGGCGTTACGAATATTGAAAGAGGAGGAGACCAGGATTTTGGAACATACAATATTACTAATACCGCAGCAGGCCATTCTGTCCAGTCTTATTTTGGTTGGGAAGTAATAGGTATTTTCCAGTCAATGGCAGAGGTTAATTCTTCAGCAGCACAAGTTAATCCGACAACTACACCTTATGATCCCACAAAACATACCTCTCCGGGAGATCTAAGGTTTAAAGATCAGAATAAAGATGGCAAAATTGATTTAGCTGATCGTGTGTTTTTAGGTAGTTATATTCCAAAGGTATCTTACGCTTTTAATGGTGGTGTCAACTATAAGAATTTCGATTTTTCTCTTTTCTTACAGGGAGTACAAGGTAATAAAATTTTTAACGCAGGTCGTGTTATTACAGAAGGAATGGTTCGGTTTTTTAACGCTGGCACACAGGTGTTAAATGCCTGGACCCCGACTAATACAAACACAAAAATTCCACGTGCTGTTTCATCTGATCCAAATCAAAATGCCCGTCCATCTGACCGTTTTCTTGAAGATGGTTCTTATCTGCGTTTGAAAAATATCTCTCTTGGTTATAATGTTGCCGCGAATTCTTTGCAATCATTAACAAAAGGAGTGGTAAAAAATTTCCGTGTTTATGTTTCAGCTCAAAACATCCTGACATTTACTAATTACAGCGGTTATGATCCTGAAGTTGGTAACAGAACGCCCAATAATTCATTAACCAATGGTATTGACTATTTTAGTTATCCTCAGCCAAAGTCGTTCCAGATCGGAATCCAGGCTGGGTTTTAACCTCTGAATTTTTTTCAATTCTAAAATCTAGAAATATGAAATTAAATATAAATAAAAAGGTAATTGTAGTTCTACTGGTTTTTTCCAGCATGGTTGCCTGCACTGACAAACTGGATGTTTTGGATGAAAACAATCCAACAACACAAAGCTATTTTAAAACAGCGGTTGAATTGCAGAACGGTGTAAATGCTGTTTACTCTACTTTACGTTCGGCAAACCTGGTCGGCCGGGAATGGTTCTTTACCCACGACATGCGTGGTGGCGAATGTGCTTCCGGCGGGTCGCAATTAGAAGCTCCGAGGGCAGAGTTGCTGAAGCAATCGTCGCCTGCTCCATCCAATTCAGTAATGACAAGCGTATGGACTGGCTGTTATCAAATGATCAACAGGGCAAACCTGGTTCTTAACAAGGCGCCCGGAGTTACAGATAATACAGCGCTCAGAGACCGACTGGTTGGGGAAGCTAAGTTTTTAAGGTCCTGGGCTTATTTTGAACTTGTAGCTCAGTGGGGTGATGTTCCTGTTTATACAGATCCTATCACTTCATCAACGGAATTCAAAGGAAAGTCACCTGCTGCTGATATTTATGCTCTTATCATAAATGACCTCACCGATGCAGTTGCAAAATTGCCGGCAAGCTATAGCTCTGCAGACCGAGGAAGGGCAACAAAGGGTGCAGCAAATACTTTACTGGGAAAAGTTCAAATGCAAAAAGGCGATTATGCTGCAGCAAAAACCGCTTTGCTCCAGGTGTATGGCCAATATTCATTAGTAAATTTTTTATGGAATTTTGATGGTGATATAAAGAGCGATGGTGGTCAACTTATTACTGCTGGCCATGAATTTAATTCTGAGTCTATTTTTGAAGTGGTATTTGTTGATAAAGGCGATAATAATTTCAACTGGGGTTATGTTGGTGAAGGATCTACAAGTCCTATGAGTGGTGTACGTAACCAGGAGTATGGAATTACCTGGGGAAACGTGATTCCGTCTGACCGCCTTTTGAACGAATTTGAGGCCGGCGATCCGAGATACGCTATGACCATTTATGAAGAAGGTAATCAAATTCTCACTGCACCAGGTGCAGTTGACAATATTAATAACCCTTCTGTAGTACCACTAACACTCACACCGGCGATGATGAATATAGCCACAAGTACCAGAGCAGGCGTAGTCAAGAAGCGATTTTTCCGCAAGTATAATATTTATGAATATGTGAATTCCGGTTTCCACCCTGGTGGTGTTAATCAGCGGGTGTATCGTTATGCTGATGTACTGCTCATGTTAGCCGAATGTGAAGCCGAAGCAGGAACACCTGCACAAGCTGCAATTTATATTAATCAAGTACGCGGTCGTGTCGGTGTAGCCATGCCTGCGGTTACATTAACCACAAAGAATGATGCTTTGAAAGCAGTAATGCATGAGAGAGCTGTGGAGTTGGGTGCCGAAGAAGTTGCCAGTATTGATGTTTTACGTTGGAGGAAAAAAGGATACTATCCTACTATTACAACAGATCCGGTACCTGGACAGACAAGCTTATTTCCAATACCTGCCAGTGAAATTTCTGCAAATCCTTTGATAAAATAGATCGATACAATATTTTCTGAATAGAGGCTATTGAATAGCCTCTATTTTTTTGTCAGGGATGTCGGTATATATTACAAGCTCTGCCAATTTAATATTCTCATAACTTGCAAATGCATGAAAAAGAAATTTATTTCTTTGATCCCGGTTACTATAGTTATTTTTTTTGTTTCATGTGTCAACAAAGGAGAAAGCCATTTGTTTACACGGCTGCCTGCCAAGGAGTCCGGCATTTATTTTAATAATGAAATTGAAGACAATGATTCTACTAAATCAATTATAAATGAATTTGGGTTTATGGGTGGGGGTGTAGGTATTGGTGATTTTAACAATGACGGATTAAAAGATATTTTTTTTAGTGGTAACCAGGTTAGTTGCGGACTTTACATAAATAAAGGAAAAAATAAGTTTGAAGATATAACGGATGCAGCCGGAGTCCGCACTGATGTTTGGTGTACAGGAGTAAGTATTGCTGATATTAATTGTGATGGATACGATGATATCTATGTTTGTGTTTACGGAAAAAATCTTTTACGCAGAGCAAAGAATCTTTTATTTATTAACCAGCATGATCTCACTTTTAAGGAGATGGCCGAAGCTTATGGTCTTGCTGATACAAGCTATTCGACACAGGCTGTATTTTTTGATTATGACAGGGATGGCGATCTGGATATGTACCTTGCTAACTATTTACTAAACTCCGGTAATGCCAATAATATTGTTCCCCGCGACAGAAGCGGGCATTCCCCTGCCAATGATAAATTGTACAGGAACAATGGAGATACTACAAATGCCGGGCACCCGGTTTTTTCCGATGTTTCAATAAAAGCTGGGATTAAGGATGATGGGTTGGGTCTTGGCGTTGCAGTTAGCGATTTTAATAGTGACGGATGGCCGGATATTTACGTAGCTGATGATTTTATTTCAAATGATATGTTGTGGCTAAATAATCGCAATGGCACATTTACAAATTGCATTGACAAGGCGTTCCGGCACCAGAGTTATTCAAGTATGGGCACGGACGCTGCAGATATCAATAATGACGCCTTGCCAGATGTTCTTACACTTGATATGCTTCCGGAATACAACGAAAGAAAAAAAACTTCTTTTTCATTTATGAATTATGACCGCTATGAAGCTGAACGTAACATGGGTTATGAACCGGAGTTTATGCGAAATATGCTTCAGCTAAATATGGGTAGCCGCCTGAGAGGGGATACAAGTATTCCTTTTTTCAGTGAGATAGGCCAGTTGAGCGGCATAGAAGCAACCGATTGGAGTTGGAGTGTGTTGTTAGCAGATTTTGATAATGATGGCTGGAAGGATATTCATATAACCAACGGGGTTGGCAGAGATTTTATTAACGGCGATTTTCTGGAATTTAGTAATAATGTATTCAACAATTCAATGAGTGGGGATGAACAAAAAAAAATGATCAGAAAAAAACTGGCATCACTAAAACATATTAATCTACCCAATTATTTATATATAAATAAACATGATCTAACTTTTTCCGATGAATCAGAAAACGCCGGGATAAACGAACCATCCATGTCAAATGGTGCTGCCTACGCCGACCTGGATAATGACGGCGATCTCGATCTTATTGTTAATAATATCAATAAAGACGCTTTCGTTTTTATCAATAATACATTCAAAAAAAACAGGCCATCTTCATTTCATTATATTTCTATTCAGTTGAAAGGAGATAGCCTGAACAAGCAGGGGTTTGGTACAAAAATTTTTGCATTTAACAATGGTAATGCCCAAATGCAGGAGCAATACCCGGTCAGAGGATATTGTTCGTCCGTCGATCAAAAAATAATTTTCGGGTTGGGAAAAAATGATCATATAGATTCATTGTTGATTATATGGCCGTCCAATAGAAAGCAAGTATTAAAAAATGTAATAGCTGACACAACGCTGATACTTTCATCGCAAGATTCGGGAGCGATGCTTTCTGAAGCAATTGTTAAGCAGAGCTATCTTTTTTCAGATATATCCTCTTCATCAAATATTTTATACAGACACCAGGAATACTCTTATAATGACTTTGCTGTTCAGCGATTACTACCGCAGAAGTATTCTCAATTAGGTCCCTTTTTAAGCACTGGAGACATAAATAATGACGGCCACACAGATTTTTTCATTGGCGGCGGATCAAATTATTCAGGACAAATTTTTATGCAAAAGCCCGGCGGCGCATTTGTTTCAAAAAATCTAAGTGACAGTATAAAAGTGCAGGAAGACATGGATTGCATATTCTTTGATGCGGATAAAGATGGAGATTTGGATCTATTGGTTACCTGTGGCGATGTTCAATTTGGAGAGAGTTCGAGCAATTATAAACCAAGGCTATATATTAATGACGGAAAAGGTGGATTTAATTTACGGCCCAATGCTATACCTGATACAGTAAGAACAATTGCGGGATGTGTGAGTGCAGGGGATTATGATGAAGACGGTGATCTTGATTTGTTCATTGGTGGCCGGGTTTCTTTTAAATATCCGTTATCACCGCGGAGTTTTATTTTGCAAAATAATCAGGGATTTTTTTCAGATGTAACAGAAAGTATTTGCCCTGCTTTACAAAAGCCGGGAATGATTACTTCTTCGTCTTGGGTTGATTTTGATAACGATAAGCAAACAGATCTTATTATTGCCGGTGAATGGATGCCAATTAGATTTTTTAAGAATGATCGGGGCCGATTAAATGAAGTCACAGAATCCAATGGGCTCACCCAAATGAATGGAATGTGGAGAAGCTTGCTAGTTGCGGATATTGATAATGATGGTGATACTGATATTGTAGCGGGCAACCTTGGTCTGAATTGTCTTTACCAGGTAAGTCCGACTGAGCCGATGCAACTGTTTGCCACGGATATTGACGGGAATGGCAGTATAGACCCTGTTTTATTTTATTACATAAAAGGGTTAGATGGGAAAAAGCATTTGTTTCCTGCTATCAGCAGGAGTCAATTCTCAGAGCAAGTACCTGCAATTAAAAAACGATTCCTTCATTATAGTGATTATTCAAAAGCAACATTCGACGAGATCTTCAAGAACAAAACAAAGAAAGATATTTTGCAATTGAAGTGTGATGAAACAAGAAGTTGTTTTTTTGAAAATATAGGAAATGGAAAGTTTATCAAACATCCTTTAAACATGGAGGCACAATTTGCTCCCGTAAATTCAATTATTTGTGATGACGTCGATAACGACGGATTCAAAGATTTGATTCTTGCAGGTAATGAATACGAGGCAGAAGTAATGAATGGAAGATATGATGCATCCTATGGCTGTTTTTTACGGGGCAACAGTAACAAGTCATTTACCTCAGTGCCGCCTGCTAAGAGTGGATTTATATTAAATGGTGATGTGAAGGATATGACCATTATTAGTATGCAAGATGGTACAAAAATTATTCTTGTTGCTGTCAACAATGATTCTTTGCAGGTATTCAAAACAAATAATTATCTCAAACAGCAAATTGCAAAACGATCACATTGATGTGCTCGTTTTGCAAAAAGTAAAAGTGCTCTGGAAAAGTAAAGATGGAAAAGATGAAGTTTGCCTCGTAAATGATTAAATAACTAATTTTCTTCGATTGATTTTTTAATTCGTGTACTTCAGACACTATCTTTTTTAATTTCAGAAATGTTGCATTTTTTCATTGGTAAAAAAAATTTTTTTTCAAAAATGTTCCAAACAACTGTTTGGTTATCAGAAAAAAAAAGTTCATCAAAATAATTTAGTTATGTTATTTTTTTCTGAAATTGCTGTATCCTTCTAACCAAATTTTTAAAAACTGCTTGTATTATGAAAAGAAAAATCTGGCTTCTTGCCGTTCCGGCAAGGTATTGTCTTACGCTATTTCTAACTTTTTTCGCTTTAGCAGCTGTTTCTCAAAGAACAGTTAAGGGTAAAGTAACTGGCCCTGATGCTAAACCGGTTTTTGGCGCTACTGTAGCGGTCAAAAACACCAATATTGCTACCACCACGAATGCTGATGGTACTTATTCGATTTCACTTCCCGCAAATTCAAACGTCTTAGTCTTTTCTTTCATTGGCTATGATGTTAATGAAGTCAGCGCTACGGGTGACCAGGTTGATGTAGTGATGAAACTTCAAACAACCACGTTGAACGAAGTGGTTGTTACCGGTTATTCGGCCCAACGGAAAAAAGATATTACCGGCGCTGTTACTGTAGTGAATGTTTCTCAAATGAAAACACAACCATCTACAGATGCAGCTTCTCAATTGCAAGGAAGAGCTTCGGGAGTTACCGTTATTCAGAATGGTATACCTGGCGCTGGTGCCACAGTTCGTATCCGTGGTCTTGGTTCCTTTAATAACAATAACCCATTATATGTAATTGATGGGGTACAATCAGGAAGTATTTCAGGACTAAATCCTAACGACATTGAAAGCATGCAGGTCTTAAAAGATGCCGCATCTGGTTCAATTTATGGAGTTAGGGGTTCTAATGGTGTGATCATTGTTACCACCAAGAAAGGAAAGAAAAGAGGTGTAAGTGTTACTTATGATATGTATTATGGCAGTCAAAATCCAGGTCATGGTTTTGACTTATTAAATTCACAGGAAGAAGCGGACTTACTATTCCTTGCTCTTAAAAATAGTGGGTCGCCGACAACTGGTTCTGTATTCGGCAACGGATCTACAGCAGTAATACCTGATTATATTTATTATACGGGGGCGGCAAACAATGGCGTTCCGATAATGGCAGGAAATCCTGGAGTGGACCCAAACAAGTACCAGGTTGATTACGGACGGTTGGGTGATCCCGGCTATAGTCCATATATAATTGTACCTGCAAATAAAGCTGGTACTAACTGGTATGATGAGATCACACGTAATGCACCCATGCAGAATCATAACCTGACAATGAGTGGCGCTAATGAGAATAGCCGATTTTTACTAAGCTTGAATTATTTTGACCAGGACGCTATTACTATATATAATTTTTATAAACGTTATACTGCAAGATTGAACAGTGAATTCAATGTAATGCCAGGCGTCCGTGTTGGTGAAAATCTCCAGGTCTTTTCTGCAGAGGCCAACCAACCTGGTAATAATACAGAAGGAGCGATCATAGCAGAAACGTATCGCCCTAAGTCAATAATTCCGGTTTACACGATCAGGGAAGGTGATTTTGCTGGCACTTCTGGTGGAAGTGGGCCTACTACAGGTACATGGGGTAATGCTAAAAACCCTGTTGCACTTCTTGCACGCAATCGAAATAACAGGAATAATAATGTCAATCTTTTTGGAAATGTTTATGCTGAAATTGACTTCGCAAAACATTTTACAGTAAGGAGTAGTTTTGGTGGTAATATTAATACTTCCAATACTTATACATTTCCGTTTATTGAATATGAGCATGTAGAAAATAATGCAAATACTACTTACACTGAGAATTTTATAAGGAACGCTAACTGGATATGGACAAACCAGCTTTCTTACAAAGCAAATTTTGGTAAACATAACATCGCTGCATTAGCTGGTGTTGAATCGCAAAAAAGTGGCGGCCGCCAGATAATAGGTGGTTCTACGGGTTTCTATAGTTACAACTACCAGCCATTTATTAATCTGGGAAATGGCTTGACTCAAAATTTAGGCGGAAGCCAAACATTTACCCCGAGCACTATTTTCTCACAATTT
Organism: Chitinophagaceae bacterium; assembly: GCA_036005825.1. Lineage (GTDB taxonomy): Bacteria > Bacteroidota > Bacteroidia > Chitinophagales > Chitinophagaceae > VBAS01. The sequence continues at coordinate 12,775 of DASYQG010000509.1, forward strand.
GGAAAAGTTGATTATGCTTATGATGGCAAATACCTTGCTTCTGTTACTGTAAGACGAGATGGTTCATCAAAATTTTTAGAACCTAATACACAAAGCACATTCCCGGCGTTTTCACTTGGATGGAGAATTTCTGATGAAAATTTTATGAAAGGTATTTCATGGATAAATGACCTTAAGATCAGGGGCAGCTGGGGAAAAATGGGTAACGAAGCAGCAGCAAGTTCTATAAATGCCGTAACAACTTTTGGTAGTAATCGCCAAAGCTCATGGTATGATATTACAGGTACTCAAAACAATCCACAGGAAGGATTCTTCTTGTCTTTTGTTGGTAACCCACTCGGTAAATGGGAAGAAAGCGTTACTACTAACATAGGTTTTGATGCAACTCTTTTCAAAAATTCAACAGAAATAGTTTTTGACTATTATGAGAAAAAAACTCAGGACTTATTGTACAATCCTTCCGGACAGGCAATCGGCGGTGGAGTTGTAGTAAATAACCCTGCATTCCGTAATGTAGGCAGTATGAAAAATACTGGTATTGATCTATTGATCAATAACAAATTAAATATTAGTAAGGCTATACGTTTAAATACTACACTTACATTTACAACATATAAGAACACGATCACAGCAATTAACGGTGATCAGCAATTCTTTGATTTTAACAGCCCATTGGGTGAAGCAAATCGTATTGGTCAAAACGCGACAAGAAATTTTGTTGGCGAAGCAGTAAACACTTTTTTCGGTTACCAGGTAATTGGGCTTTTCCAGACTGATGCTGAAGCAACAGCATGGAACCAGGCTGGTGCAGGAAAAGGAAGATTTAAATATGCTGACATCAATGGTGATAAGAAAATTGATGCTGATGACCGTACGATCATCGGTAATCCAAACCCCGATTTTTCTTATGGTATTAATTTAGGCACAGATTATAAAGGCTTTGATATCTCTGCATTTTTCTATGGGGTTGCAGGAAAAGACATTTTTAATTTTACAAGATGGTGGACTGATTTCTCAAGTGGCTTCCCTGGTGGCAGAAGCAAGAGAGCATTATACGAAAGCTGGTTGCCTGACGGTAGCAGGCCAGATGCCAAAACACCCATGCAGGAAACTATTTCAATAGCAGGTGGGTATAGTACTTCGGGCCAGGTAAATTCTTATTATGTAGAAAAAGGAGATTATTTCCGCTTAAGGAATTTGATGATCGGGTATACGCTCCCTGCATCTTTAACGAGCAAAATAAGAATTTCAAAAGCCCGTATTTATATCCAGGGAACTAATTTATTTACTCTAACCAACTATTCTGGTTTAAATCCCGATGTTATAAGTACTGATGATCGTGCAGCGAGTGTAGATGTAGGTACTTATCCAATAGTTAAGCAATTCTTTATCGGAGCCAATATTTCTTTCTAAATTTATATCAGAATAAACTCAATAAAAATTTTAATATGAAAAATAAAATTTCAAAACTCTTCCTGGCACTGGCAGTGGTTTTCGTCTTCTTCGCCTGCAAAAAGAGTTTTCTTGAGGTCAGTCCAAATGGTGTTTTGGATGAAGCGACCTTATCAAGTGAGAAGGGCATAAATAAGCTTTTATTAGCAGCTTATGCCATGCTTGATGGGCACGATGGTGGCTTAAACCTTGGTGGAGAATGGGGTTCCGGTGGTTCTAATTTTCTATATGGTGGCATCGGTGGAGGTGAGGCAAATAAAGGAAGTGATCCCGGTGACCAGGGCCCTAATATGACCCCGGTTCAACGTCATGATATTACAGCAACAAATGGAGCTACTAATGACAGGTGGAAAGCGATCTATGAAGGTGTAAAAAGAACTAACACCGTACTTGAGTTATTAGCAAAAGTTCCCAGTGTCAGTGATGCATCTCGCAAAGATATTTCAGGCCAGGCCCGTGCTTTAAGAGCATGGTATCATTTCCAGGCAAGAATTATTTTTGGAAAAGCATGCTATCTTAATGAACAAATTGACCTGGACCTGGCTGCAGGTACAATTCCAAGCGTTACAAATCAAACAGATATTTTTCCAAAGATTGTTGAAGACGCAAAATATGCGTGGGATAATCTTCCAGCTACACAGAACGCAGTAGGTCGTATAAACAAATGGGTGGCCGGTGCCATCTATGGTAAAATATTACTGTTTACAAAAGATTTTGCAACCGCAAAAACAGTTTTAAATGATGTGGTGGCAAATGGCGCAAATCCATTAGGAGTAAAATTTGATCTGCTTGCTAATTATGATGATAATTTCAACCTTGCATTCGATAACAGTAAAGAATCAGTATTAGCGTTCCAGGCTTCTTCATTGGATAATGCAAGTGCAAGAAATGGTAACTGGGGTGATCTATTAAATACACCATCAGCTACAGGCGGTGGCGGCGCAGGATTTTATTGCCCTACTCAATATTTCGTAAATCAATTTAAAACAACTGCGGCAGGTCTACCCGCTGCCAGTCCTCAGAATAATCAGCTTATGGATCCATTTGGAGAGCCAGGTGCTACCCGTTATACAGGTAATGTTGATGTTCGCCTGGATTGGACCGTTGGTCGCGACCAGGTTCCTTTCCATGATTGGGGAACATATCTTACAACATGGCCAAGAGACAAATCAGCTGGTCCTTATGCAGGTAAGAAAACAATGATCCGTCAGTCACAGGTTGCGAGCACACATGATGCCAGTATATGGTTTGTAGGTGGTGGTACGGCTTTAAACCTTAACCTGATCCGTTTTTCTGATGTTATTTTAATGGCAGCTGAAGCTGAGATCGAAGCCGGTTCACTTGCAAATGCATTTACTTTAATTAACAGGGTGAGGACAAGAGCACAAAACAGCAGAAAAGTTGTTTTTGATCCTACCATTAGCGGAACTCCGAATACTGCGCCTTATACAGTAGCATTTGCAACACAGGCAGAGGCACGCACAGCATTGCGTTTGGAAAGAGCTCTTGAACTCGGGATGGAAGGATGGCGTTTCTTTGATTTGGTTAGATGGGGTATTGCCGCTACAGAGCTGAATGCTTATTATAATTATGAAAGCCCGATGGCATACCAGGTTATTCTTAAACCAAAACCAACCTTTACATCACCGGCCATGGATTATTATCCGGTACCACAACAACAAATTGACTTAAGCCACGGGTTTATTAAACCTTAAGCTCATAGTTTTATATAATTGTAATAAAGGCAGAGCTGAAAAGTTCTGCCTTTGTTTTGCGCAAATTGTTGATCGATCATTATTGCCGTTAATTAATTTTAATTATTCTTGCAGGCATTTCTAAAAAAGAATTTTCATGTTAAACAGGGTCGTTTCTCAATCATTTCTATTTTGTTCAATTATTTTACTCCTCGCCAGCTGCAATGATAAAAGTCTAGGAAAGTTTGTCAAGCTAAGTAAGGATGAAACAGGCATCACTTTTACAAATCAAATTTTTGAAAATGATTCAATAAATATTTTCGATTTCGCCAATATATACAATGGCGGTGGGGTCGGCGTTGGTGATTTTAACAACGATGGGTTACAGGATCTTTATTTTACCGGTAATATGGTACCTAATAAGCTGTATTTAAATAAAGGTGATCTGAAGTTCCAGGATATTACAAAGGAATCACAAACTGATGGCAAAGGAATTTGGAGCAGGGGTGTAGCAGTAGTTGACATAAATAATGACGGCAATATGGATATGTATGTATGCGCTACTGCCAAGCGCAACCCCTTGAAAAGAATTAATATTTTATATGTGAACCAGGGAATGGATAAGAATGGCATCCCTGTCTTTAAAGATATGGCAAATGAATATGGCCTTGCGGATACTACGCAAAGCACCATGGCTTATTTTTTTGATTATGATAATGATGGTGATCTTGATCTTTATATTGGTGTAAATCATATTGGAAAAGACGAATACACAAACACATTCAGAAACCGAAAAATAAATGGTGAACATTCCAGCACCGGAAGATTATATAGAAACGACTGGAACGATTCTTTGAAACATCCATTTTATACCGACGTCTCCAGACAAGCAGGTATACTGATCGAAGGCTTCACACATGCTGTTGATATTTTCGATATAAACAATGACGGCTGGCAGGATATCCTTGTGCTGAATGATTATATATCAAGCAATGTTCTTTATATAAACAATCATGACGGCACTTTCACAGACCGGTCTATGGATTACTTCAAACATACTGCTGCTAATTCAATGGGCAGTGATGCGGTGGATATAAATAATGATGGACTTGATGATGTGATCGAAGTAGATATGTCTCCAGAAGATAATTACAGGAAAAAAATGTTTCAAAGTCCTAATAGCTATTTTAATTATCAGAATAGTGATAAATACGGTTATCAATACCAGTATGTGCGAAATATGATCCAATTGAATATGGGACCTTCTATGGGACAAATGGATAGTATCAAACATCCTGTATTTGCAGATATCGGGTTTTATTGTGGTATTGCTGAAACCGATTGGAGCTGGACGCCATTGGTTGCCGATTTCGATAATGATGGCAACAAAGATATTCTGTTTACCAATGGATTTCCCAAAGATGTAACTGATCATGATTTTATAGTATTCAAGAGTAGTGCTACAAGGCTGATCTCAAAAAAAGATATGCTTGATGAAATACCAGCAGTAAGAATTCATAAGTATATCTATAAGAACAATGGTAATTTGACTTTTACCAATAAGACAAATGAATGGGGTTTGGAAGAAGCAAGTTTTTCAAATGGTGCAGCCTATGCCGATCTTGATAATGATGGAGACCTTGATGTTGTTATTAATAATATTGATGATCCTGCGATGATCTATGAGAACAGGATCGTAAACAAGATCGAGAAAAAAAATTTTATTGATATAAAATTCAAAGGACCTGCTGGCAATATTAATGGAGTTGGCGCAAAGGTCATCGTTCATCAAAAAGATTCGATCCAAACTTTTTTGAATAATCCTTACCGGGGCTATATCTCATCGGTGTCCTCCGTTATGCATTTTGGATTAGGCAATTCAGGTTTGGATTCAATTGAAGTTATTTGGCCGGGAAATTCAAGGCAGGTAATCCCGAATCCATCTATCAATGCCACTTTGCAAATTGATATAAAAAATGCAGTTTCAATTCGGCGACCAGTGATTTCGCCATTGGCGAAAGACAATTGGTTTACCAATATTACCAGTGCATCAGGCATTGACTATGTTCATCAGCAAAGAGATTTTATAGACTTTAATATACAAAGGTTACTCCCGCATAAGTTTTCTCAATATTCTCCAGGTATTGCTGCGGGAGATATAAATGGCGATCATCTTGATGATTTTATTATTGGCGGAGCACCGGGTTTTAGTCCAATGGTATTTATACAAAAAAGTAATGGCCAGTTTACGACCCATGCTTTACTGGGCCAGGAGCAAGTGCCCTTAAAAAGATCTGATGACAGAAGCTTGCTTCTATTTGATGCAGATGGAGATAATGATCTTGATCTGTATATCTCCGCAGGAGGATATGCTTATGACCCGGGTGATAGTGGCTATACTGACGTTTTATATATTAATAATGGACAAGGAATATTTACCGAAGCTGAATCCGCATTACCGGTAAATACCGGCAGCAAATTTTGTGTAAGAGCCTGCGATTATGATAAAGATGGTGATCTTGATCTGTTTATTGCGGGTCGTGTAGAGCCTCATAATTATCCAAAGCCTGTAAGCAGTTTCATTTATCGGAATGATTCAAAGGATGGAAAAATAGTTTTTACTGATGTAACTGATGCGGTTGCTTCACCTTTAAAAAATATTGGTCTTACCTGTGATGCTCTGTTTACTGATTTCAATAATGATGGTTGGCCGGATATTGTTTTGGTAGGAGAGTGGATGCCTGTAAGGTATTTTAAAAATGAACAGGGAAAATTCAAAGATGTTACAAATGAAACAGGCATCAGTGATAAAGTTGGCTGGTATAATAGTATTACTTCAGGCGATTTTGATAATGACGGTGATATAGACTATGTAGTAGGTAATCTTGGAGAAAATTCATTTTATAAAGGAAATGAAAAATATTCCGTTTCTGTTTATGCAAAAGATTTTGATGGTAATGGCATCATGGAATGTGTGCCGACGAAATTTATTTTGGATACAACTGATGGCCAATTAAAAGAATTTCCCGCACAAACCCGTGATGACGTTGTTGATCACATGCCTTTTATTAAGAAACGATTTTTATCATATAGATCTTTTGCCAGGGCAACCATAAATGATCTGTTTACGCCGGAGCAGTTTAAAGGGATTATGAAATTTAGTGCAAACTATTTCAAAAGCTCATTTATAAGGAACAATGGAAATAGCAAGTTCTCGATTGAGCCACTGCCGGATATTGCACAATTTTCAGTTATCAATGGTATGATAGCGGAGGATTTTGATGGTGATGGCAACCTGGATATTTGTATGAATACAAATGATTTTAGTACTGAACCGGGAAATGGACGTTATGATGCTTTGAATGGATTAATTCTAAAAGGGAAAGGGGATGGCCATTTTATTCCGTTATCAATAGTGGAAAGCGGGATCTTTATTAGTGGTAACGGAAAAGGTCTTAGTAAATTGAAAGCTGCTGACGGGAGCCTGTTACTGGCAGCAACTCAAAACATGGGACCGGTAGAAATTTATAAGCAAAAGCAACGCTCAAAAATAATTGAAGCGGCTGCCGGAGATGCATTTGCGATATTGACTTTTAATGATGGAAAAAAGCAAAAAGTAGAATTTAATTACGGATCATCATTCTTGTCTCAAAGTCCAAGATATTTTTTACTATCATCAAAAGTTACCAACTGTGATATAACAGATCAAAATGGGAAAACGAGAAATATTCCTATAAAAAATCTTTAGCCATAGTTATTTTCATTGTTCGTATCGTGTCATAAACTTTTTTATCAAAAAAAGCTGAATACCCTATCTTCGCTTTTTAATGAGCCTCTCTACCAGACACCTTCTTGGTATAAAAGACCTGACAGTAGACGATATTTCCCTTATTTTAAAAACGGCAGAACAATTCAAGGAAGTTTTACAAAGACCTGTAAAAAAGGTTCC
>DASYQG010000510.1:0-2384 GCA_036005825.1 Chitinophagaceae bacterium
TGTATAAATATGCCAGAAATAATGGCCGGGATTACTTGCATCATTAATCACTTTTCCTTTTAGCTCAGGCTTTAAATTGTCAAACCATGTTTTGGTAAATAATTGTTTGCCATAATCACCCATGCCTTCACTCCAGCAACCTTCCAAACCATCAAATGATATCTGCATCAAGCCGACTTCATTAAATAAACGGGCTATTGTTTTTGATATTTCCTGGTCCAGTTCATGATTGCCTAAAAAAACCTGGTAAGGATGATCCATTAGTTTACCAATACTGTCATTAACCGAATGTTTCGCTGCATTTGTGTTAAAAGCACCACGCTGGCAATTCAATAATTTCCATGGAGCAGAAGTTGAAACAGAACCATAGCGAATGATCTCATTACCTATTGCCGCTGCTTTCAATGTATTATTCTCAAACTGGTTAAAGAAGCCGGGATCTTTGATAATTATTTCTTTTGCAGTCTCATCAATGTTTTCTGTCAACAATGAATAACCAACTTTTGCCAATCTTTTATCAGGAACGGGAGTTACATAAGGATCATTAGTAGTTATAAAATTTGAAAGCGTATGAACTCCCAGTTTTATATTTTGTGCTTTTGCTTTTTCAACACAGGCTTTTAAACTATTCCAGTTGTTTGGAAATTCCTTGCTGTTTAATTTAAAATGTCCCCATGTTTCAAATGGACCTTCATGATATAAATAATTCAGACCGGCCTGTTTTGTCAGATCCATTGCTTCCTGCAGGTTGCTTTCACCAAAGCCCATTATGAGGTATGATTCAGTTGACTTTCTTGTTTGCTTTCCCCATACTCCATCGATCAAAGGATGCGGCAAATTCTCTTTTAATTCAATTGCAGAGATCGCAGACAATGCATCAGCAGTCGTTACTCCAAATATTGCCAGCTTACTTCCAACAACTCCCCCATCTTTTGTATAAGCAGGCGACAAGTATCGAGCATGACTCCAGTTATCAATAATCCGATCTTTATTTCTATCTCTGCAATACGCCTGTAAAGAACTTCCATAAGGCATGTGTCTTGCAACATCACCGCGGAATAATTGTTTGTTCAAATCATCTTTCAATACATCAACTTTATTTCCATCAGCAAATACATCATAAGAAGGTTGAATATCACTTCCTGCAGTTGGATAACCTCCAAGTGTTTTTATATTCAATGCCTGGATGCCAATTGCAAAATCCTTATTACGTACAACACCAACAACCTCGCCAATGGTATCACTAATAGTTGTCGGATATGGCCCCCATAATACTAATTCAGCATCTGCTGCATTGGTCAGTTGTGTTAACTCAAAACTGATGTAATCAGTATTTTGATTTGCTTTTATAGTAGCCGAATTGTTGCCGGGATAAGAAAGAGTAATTTCTGAACTTCCTTTTTTCCATTGGAGTTTTTCAGGGTTAATAGTGTTCCCATTGCGTTTAACGCTTAGCAAATACGAAGCTTCACCTGCAGGCAAATAATTTTTATTTGATGATCGTGCAAGCAGCTCTGTTAGCCTACCTGTTTGATCAAAACTTATTTTGAATTCTTTGGTTTGAAAAGAAACCTGTGCTTGTGTGATACAGGAAAATAAAATTACCAGCTTGAAGATCAAAAATCTTTTAAATGAATACATTTTGTGTAATTGTTTTATTTATTCGATTGAACCCCGATCTTTTCAAATGGGATAGGTTTGAAATCCGGCAACTTTTTGTAAACGATAGAATTGATTTTCAATCCAAAATTAAGCGTAGTGGAATCAACAAATCCCGGATCGTTATCCGTATAAAAATTTAATCCAATACGAGCCCATTCCTCTTTGCCATTGTGAAGTGTTTTTACATTGACAAAAACATTGTTCTCAATAAAATTTCGTTTAGGAAGTCCTAACGAATCTTCAAAATAATTAACAAGATCAGGATAGACTGTTGAATAGGGTGATCGTTTATAATTCACTGCTTCCATTTTTTGTTTAAATAAACCACTGTCTGCAATAAATGATTTGGCCCAACCGGTTAAGCGACTATCGAGGTGAAAAGCCAATGGACAATCAATAAAAATATTATTGCGATATGTATTGTCGTTACCGCCCCCGATCATAACCGTTCTTGAACCGGCTTTATAAAAAATATTGCCGGTTACTTCCATGCCACAGGCGCCATCGTCATGATAAACGGCCATGATCATCCCATGATCGTTGCCGATATGATGAAAAAAATTATTCTTTATTTTATTTCCCTGCTCAGTTGGATCACGACCATAATAAACAGCACCCATGTCATTGCCATCTGTGACGGCATGATGAATATTATTCAACTCGATCAGATGATTATTGCCATGCAGGTAAATGGCGCTTCCGGGACAATTGAATATTTCATT
>DASYQG010000511.1:0-3811 GCA_036005825.1 Chitinophagaceae bacterium
GCTTCCTCAATTTTCAAATTTTCTGTATTAGGAAAGCTATGCCAGCCCCAAACTGATTGTGTACCTAGTGGAACTCCATTTGCATATGCATCAGGAAAAGATTGCATACCTGTGGCATCAACTGTAAATGCAAAATTTCCATTGCCAACAGATAATGATGAAAGCGAATCAATCTTATTGATGTGAACATTATGTCTTTGCACTACTGCCTGTCTGTTGATAACCTGGGAAAATGCATTATCAAATAATTGTAGGCATAGAAAGACTATAACAATATTTTTTTTCATTTTTGTCGATTATGACGAATGATACCTTTTCGCAACAGGGCTTATATTCTATACAAGCTTGTATTAATGGACCTATTGCTTTCGGATCATCATCCCTTTTGGTTCACTTACATAACAAGCATAACTACCATCGCGATAGGGATTACCACCCACCCCACCTCCAGGGCATATGCAGTTTTAAAAGAAATCGCTTGACAGTTTTCTATCCTCAAATAATAACTAAAACTATTAATATCAAAACTATTTCCATCCTGTCCTCTCGGCAGGATAGTGCTATTAGCTCCCGGGTGAATTTGAATCAAGTTCTATGACAGTTTTGCTTTAGAAAAAGGCAATCGATCCACTTTCCTTACGATCAGAACATAATTAATTATCTCTTAAATGAAACCAAAGTACAAAAATGACTAAGTTTGAAATATCTCATAGAAATTACATTCTTATTATTACCTGAACCTGATGATGGCAAATCCCATTTTTATCCTCTTTATCGGTATCGTAATTGTTGTAGGAGGAATTATTGGATTTAAACTCCACCCATTTTTATCGCTATTGCTGGCTGCATTAGTAGTGGCTCTACTTACCCCGTCGGCATCGGTCGAACAGTTTTTTCTGTCTAAAGGCATCTCAGCTGCAGAAGCGCTGCAACAATCACATAAAAGTATCGGGGAACGAATAGCAATAGAATTTGGCAATACCTGCGCCAAAGTTGGCATCCTGATCGCGATGGCAGCTATTATTGGTAAGTCCATGCTTGATAGCGGAGCGGCAGAAAAAATCATCAGGGCCATTCTGAAAATAACAGGAGAAAAAAGAGCACCTGTTGGTTTTGTTTTCAGTAGTTTCCTGCTTACCATTCCTGTTTTTGTAGACGCAGTTATTTTTTTAATGATGCCATTAGCAAAAGCAATGGGGATGCGATTGGGCAAAAACTATTTGTTACTGGCTTTATCAGTTATAGCAGGTGCTGTTATGGCAAACTCTTATGTTCCGCCTTCGCCGGGTCCATTATTTTTAGTGGGTGCAATGAATGTACCGATTGGTTTGATGATGGTTTGCGGGGCACTGCTTGGAATTTGTACCATTACTGTTGGTTATTTTATTGCCGTGTGGTTAAATAAAAAAATGCCCATCCCGCTACGTGACGCTCCTGATGCGAGGTTAGAAGATATTGCCGCCATTGCTAATAAACCCGATAAGGAATTACCTTCATTAGGCTGGGCACTATTGCCAGCAGCATTTCCATTGATCACCATTTGTTTTCATTCGTTTGTTGAAACTTTTGCAAAACCAAATACAGCATTAACCGATTCAGTTGTTCTAAATAAAATTTTAGATGTCATTTTATTTTTTGGCGATAAAAATATTGCCATGCTCATGGGTGCCATTTTTGCTTTGATTGTTTTAGCGAAGCAGAAAAAAACAACCCAGGAAAAATTAACTGCTTTTGTTCAAACAGCGTTGATGACAGGTGGTGGTATTATTTTAATTACGGCTGCCGGTGGTGCATTTGGTGGTATGTTACAGCAATCAGGCATTAGCCAAAGCATTGCAAATGCAACCAAAGGTTACCAGGTGGCATTGATTCCATTGGCATTTTTAATTACGGCGATTGTTCGTACAGCACAGGGCTCGGCGACTGTTGCGTTAATTACTGCTTCCGGTATATTGGCAGGCATGGCGCAAAATGGAAACCTCGGGTTTCACCCGGTATATTTATGTCTCGCTATTGGAAGCGGTGCAAAATTAATTCCTTGGATGAACGATGCAGGTTTTTGGATCATGTGCAAAACAAGTAACCTGACCGAAAGAGAAGCCTTAAAAACGATTGCCCCCATGCAAACTTTAATGGGTATAACTGGGTTAATTTTGACAATGATAGCAGCAAAGCTTTTTCCAATGATATGAATTGATCTTGGAAAAACTAAAATCAATTCACAAATTTCCCGATGGACAATATAGTAATACAAACAACACCAAAGGATAATGTAGGAATAGTAGCCAATCCTTCCGGATTGAAAAAGGATGCGGTTATTTTAAACGGGATCGTTTTACAGGAGGATATACCGATGGCGCATAAAGTTGCTTTATCATCATTTGAAAAAGATGATGCTATTATACGTTATGGACAAACAATTGGCTATGCAAAAAATTCAATTGCAAAAGGACGCTGGATCAATGAAAGCAATATGAATTTACCTCAGCCACCTGATCTAAATGAAATTACATACATCAAAAAACCAATACCAACTGCTGAACCCTTAGAAGGCTACACTTTTCAAGGCTACAAAAACGCGGATGGTAGTGCCGGAACAAAAAATGTGTTAGGTATTACAACCAGTGTGCAATGCGTGGCAGGTATCACTGATTTTATTTGTCAGAAAATTAGAAAAGAGTTGTTGCCACTTTATCCCAAAGTAGATGAAGTAGTAGTATTCAATCATAGTTATGGCTGTGGTATTGCCATTGATGCGCCGGGTGCTATAGTTCCTATTCGAACTATTCAACATATTGCCCAGAATCCCAACTTCGGTGGCGAAATAATGATCATTGGTTTGGGTTGTGAAAAATTGCGACCCGAAAGATTGTTGCCCAATGGACAACGCCCTTCTGAAAGTTCAATTCTTTATTTGCAGGATGAATCTTTTGAAGGCTTTGGTGATATGGTAAAAGGTATTATGCAGATGGCAGAAAAACATTTACAAAAACTCAATCAGCGGAAGCGTACTACTTGTCCCGCATCTGATCTGGTAGTGGGTATGCAATGTGGCGGAAGCGACGCTTTTTCCGGGTTGACAGGTAATCCTGCATCAGGTTTTGCAGCTGATTTAATTGTTAGGGCTGGTGGCACCGTATTCTTTTCAGAAGTTACAGAAGTCCGTGATGCTATTCATTTATTAATACCAAGAGCCATTGATGAAACTGTTGCTGCTGCATTAAAAAAAGAAATGGCCTGGTATGATAATTATTTAAAACAAGGTAGTGCAGACCGCAGCGCTAATACAACACCCGGCAATAAAGGTGGTGGCTTAAGTAATATTGTAGAGAAATCCTTAGGCTCTGTTGTGAAATCCGGTACAAGCCCGATCGTAGATGTGATTTCACCGGGAGAAAAGATCCGTAAAAAGGGACTGAACTTTGTTGCCACACCCGCCAGCGATTTTGTTTGTGGCACATTGCAATTAGCTGCCGGAATGAATATTCATGTTTTTATTACTGGCCGTGGCACACCCTATGGATTAAATATGGTGCCTGTAATTAAAGTAAGTTCAAATTCAAAACTCAGTAACCGCTGGCATGATTTAATTGATTTTGATGCAGGCCCAATTGCCTTCGGGAAAAAAACGATTGAGGAAATGGGTTGGGAATTATTTCATCTCATACTCGAAGTGGCAAGTGGCAATAAAAAAGTAGCGACAGATAAATTGGGTATATATAATGATCTCGTTTTGTTTAACCCGGGACCACTCACTTAATTTTCAAAAAGCACTTTAGCATAATATTCTAAAAGAATGAAATTCTCTGTC
>DASYQG010000512.1:0-5151 GCA_036005825.1 Chitinophagaceae bacterium
AAGTATCAAATGAAAAACTTTGGTTCGTTAAAGTATCTGTAGCCTTGTCTTTTGTTTTATTATTTTCAAGTGTATACCTGAAACCCAGCCTGAAATCTTTTAATCGTTTTAATTCCTTGCTGATATCAATAATCGGTCTTAAAAAGCTTCCTTCGCTAAATTGAGTTTTAAAATTTGTATAGGCAAGCTGGTTATTAAATTGCCATCCTTTCACACTTTGAACCTGCTGTAAACTATTCTGAAAACCATTGTAATCATCACCCCGGTGATAATTCATTAATTGATAACTAAGAGAATTATTTTTTACATTCTGCAATCGTGCAGATGCTTTGATGATGTGCTCATCTTCAGGCAATGGTTGTAACCCTAATCCCCAGTCTCTTGTGAATTCCACATTTCGAATTCTTTCAAGGGGCTTGAATTTTCCCTGTACAAATTCATAATCAAGGTTAGTTATGAATTGTGTTTTCCTGGCACCTGAAGATTTTATTAATGAAGAGTTAGCGAATTGGACTTTCGCGGCAACACCTGCATCGTCACCATCGTCTTTGCCTGAAAATGTATTTACATCATAATTACTTAAAGCAACTTCTGTTTTCAACGATGTATTACCGTTGATCTTATAATCTGCTCCGATGTTCATCACCTGCTGTTTCTTTGGAGTAACAAGCAGGATCACCGGTTCATACCTTCCTTGTTTTACACCGCCAATTGGCATAATGAATTTATATACTTTTCCATTGGCGCCATTAAAATCCGGTATGTAATTCCCTTTCCCTTCTCCGACATCAGCAAAAGCCAGATTATATTTTGCAGCAAATGGAACAGTTGAATACTGGTAAAAAGAATCAACACCTGTACCCGGATTGTAATAGACTTTTTCATACAAAATTTTACCAGGATCGAACAAGGTATCGATCGACGCAGAGGGATAATATGCATTCTGAATGCTATCGCCAAGATTTGTTAGAAATAATTTTTGACCATCATCCAATGTCTGGTTGATCTGGGAATTCTTGGAATCGCTGTTATTAAATGCCCCGACAAATAATCTCAGCTTTCTATTTAATTCAAATTCCTGCGACACATAAAGATTGGCATTGAGATAATTCCGGTCAGCATATTCAAACTCTACCTGAATACGACTGTCTTTGGTGATCATTCGCCGGGGAGTGAAAGTAATTTCAGCTGAATTATAATTGATCACATAATCCTGGTCTTCGCCACGCTGCAATAATTCACCATCAATAAAAACTCTTTCAGTTCCGGCAAGAACTATAAAGAAGAATTCATTATTAGCACCCACCAAACGATATGGTCCCTGGTTACCTTCCAAACCCTGGAAAATATTACGGGTAAACTTTCCTTTAGCGATCGATCCGCTTACAAAAGTTCTGGATACATCATTTTTTGAAATGTTATTATTTGTTTCAAAAGAAACCCCCTGCAATCGTTTATAAAAATTAAGGAAATAAGTTTTGTTTTGCCTTATGTCAATATCACCAAGATTTAATTCCCAGGTTCTTTTTTTGAATTGCAGAAATACCTGGTCAAATTCATTTAACTGTTGCGTGGTTCCGTCCGGCTGTATCGGCAAATTATTATCCGTGATGGCAGCATTGATCTCAATACTATCTCCCAACAAACCATTTAATGTGAGATTGAAATTTGAATTGACCACAGCATCCTGGCTATTACCAAAAGAAATACCACGACCAAAACTTCCATTGTAATGAAGGTTCCCAAAATCAAAAAGCCCCCTTGCCATTTGCTGTTCATTCAGCCCAAACTCAAAAGGCTTTGCATAAAATTTATAACTAACACTGTCAAAATTCATTCGCTGCACAACAGAATTAAGCTTATAAGGGAAAACTCTGTAAACGATCGTAACACTATCTGTTGATGGCATTGTTTTCCATTTCAAAAGCGCATTAACATGATCAAATGAATAAGCTGAATCACTAAAACTTTCTATAAAAAATGTATGAGGTATCACACTCAATGTATCAATGCGAAGTGTATCTGCAACAACAGGGATCTTTTTCTTCCGGAGATTAGAAAGGGGTCTATTATCCTGTGCGGGAATTTGAGCAAAGCTTTCCAGGACAGCAAACAAGAGGGTAGCGAGAATTAGTATCAGCCGTTTTCTTCTCAAAAGCGGTGGTTTTTCATTTTACTTAAACGTAAAATTCAGCATTTTATGGCAGCTATCCTACGAGGATTTTAATAAAAAAGTCCCGCCTGGGGCGGGACTCATATCACCTTTCAGCAGTTTACTGCGTTATTCCTTCCAATGAGAACAGGAATGCGTCAATCAGGGCGACATCTTCCAATGCTTTGAATCGGCCGGAAGCACCACCATGGCCCGCCTCCATATTTGTTTTAAAGAGGATAATATTCTTATCCGTTTTCATTTCACGCATCTTAGCTACCCATTTTGCAGGTTCAAAATACTGGACCTGGCTATCGTGAAGTCCGGTTGTGATCAACATATTCGGATATGCTTTTGCTTCTACATTGTCGTATGGCGAATAAGACTTCATGTAAAAGTATTCCTCCTTATTAGCAGGATTACCCCATTCCAAATATTCGCCTGTAGTCAATGGAATACTTGGATCACTCATTGTTGTTATTACATCAACATAAGGAACCTGTGCAATGATACCATTCCACAGGTCAGGACGCATATTGGTGATGGCACCCATTAACAATCCGCCGGCACTACCACCTTGTGCATATACATGACCTTTGGAAGAATATTTTTCATTAATCAAAAATTCCGCACAATCAATAAAATCGGTGAATGTGTTTTTCTTGTGCATCATCTTGCCATCATCATACCATTCACGGCCCATTTCCTGTCCGCCACGAACATGTGCAATGGCAACAACAAAACCCCGATTTAATAAACTTAAACGGTTACTGCTAAATGTAGCATAGGATGTTGAACCATACGAACCATAACCGGTCAATAACAAAGGATGACTTCCATCTTTTCGAGTTCCTTTTTTATAAACGATTGAAACAGGAACTTTTTTTCCATCTCTTGCTGTTGCAAAAGCTCTTTCTGTTACATAATCAGTTTTATCATATCCGCCAACGATTTCATTTTGCTTTTTTAATTCTTTTGCTTTTGTATCCATGTTATAATCATAGACAGAACCCGGTGTGATCATGGATTGATAATTGAAACGAAGCACATTGGTATTAAAATCCGCATTCATCCCAACAGAAGAAAGATAAGCAGGCTCATCAAACTGGAGATAATGCTCCGATTTATCTTTTTGGTTTATGATCCGAAGATTCATCAATCCCTCCTTCAATTCAGAAAGAACCATATGGTCTTTAAAAAGAGTAAATCCTGCGAAATAAACATCCTTTCTGTTTGGTATCACTTCTTTCCAATTCTCTTTTGATGTATTGGTAAGAGGACATTCCATCAAACGGAAATTGGTCGCATCAAGATTGGTACGGATATAAAATTTATCATTGTAATGATCAATGTCATACACTAGCCCCATTGTACGTGGATAAAAAACTTTGAATGTTCCTTTGGGATCCGATGCATCCAAAAAACGGTGCTCACTTTGTTGTTCACTTAACTCAGAAGTTATGATCACATATTTTTTGGACTTTGTTCTTCCCACACCTATATAATGACGATTATCTTTTTCTTCATACACTTTTACATCATTCTTTGGATCTGTCCCTACTTCATGTCTCCAAACCTGGAATCCAAGCAGAGTTGTCAGATTTTTTATAATATAGAAAACAGTTTTATTATCGGCAGCCCATGCATAGGATCCACCTTCTGTGTTATGTATTGTTTCTGGGGAATACTCACCAGTTGTTAGATTTTTAAATCTTAGATTATATAAACGACGACTCACTTCATCTTCACCGATCGCCAGCATTTCGTTATTATCACTTACTTCAAGACCTGCGACACTGTAGTAGGGCTTCCCCTCGCCAACCTGGTTAGCATTATGAATTATTTCTTCAGGAGCATCCAACGTTTCTTTCTTGCGACAGTAGACAGCATAATTCTTTCCTTCTTCAACTCTTGTATAATACCAGTAACCATTATCCTTGTATGGTACTGACTCATCTTTTTCTTTGATCCTTCCTTTTAACTCATCATATAAATGTTTCCGGAATTCTTTAGCGCTTGACATCATTGTATCTACATAAGAATTTTCTGCTTTCAGGTAATCAACAACTTTCGTACTGTCAGGACCTTTCTTAAAATAGTCATTCATCCAATAATAATTGTCGACTCTTTTATCACCATGAGCTACCATTTCATATGGTTTTTTTTCTGTTGTTGGTGTAGCCACGCCTTCGGGCCATTTAAATTTTGTTTCTGTTGCCACGCTTTTAGTATTATCGTTACATGATACGATCAGCAGCGAAGCTGCTATCGGTAAAAGATTTTTTAAATTCATAAAGCAAGTTTAGAGTTGTTGAATATACGAACACCTTCTCTAAATAAAAAAGTCCCGTCTGGCCTGAGGCTAGACGAGACAAAAATCGTTTTTTGAGAATTTATTTTTCAGAGATTAAGCCGGCCACTAAATATTCTTTGTTCAGACGGGCAATATTGTCAATTGAAATTTCTTTAGGACAAACTGCTTCACAAGCTCCGGTATTCGTGCAACCACCAAATCCTTCTTTATCCATTTGAGCCACCATATTTAAAGCTCTGGACCTTCTTTCCGGATCACCCTGTGGCAATAAAGCAAGATGAGTAACTTTTGCAGAAACAAAAAGCATAGCAGAAGAGTTTTTACATGCAGCTACACAAGCACCACAACCAATACATGCTGCCGCTGCAAAAGATGCATCAGCTTTATCTTTATCAACAGGAAGTGCATTTGCATCAACTGCATTACCTGTATTTACAGAAATAAATCCACCAGCTTGAATAATTCTATCAAATGACGTTCTATCAACCATCAGGTCTTTTATCACCGGAAAAGCATTGGCCCTCCATGGCTCTACTACAATTGTCTCGCCATCAGTAAATGCTCTCATGTGTAATTGGCAAGTTGTAGTTGCATGCCAAGGCCCATGCGGACGTCCATTGATATACATTGAGCAGGTCCCGCAAATACCTTCCCGACAATCATGATCAAAAGCGATCGGCTCTTT
>DASYQG010000513.1:0-7055 GCA_036005825.1 Chitinophagaceae bacterium
TTTTACATCATCATCATAGATCAGGTCAAGACTAAAATTGGTTGCAAATATTTTAGTAAATCTCATTGTTAGCAAGTTATTCATCAGCACATCTATGTTCTCCGGATTTGTTTTATAGTTACTGAACAGATCAATGCGACTTCGATATGTTACCCATTTTGTAAAAGATGCGTTGAATTTAACCGATATGAATGCGCCAAACTCAGTGTTCACTTTCCGGGCTGAGTCCACACCAAATTTCGCTAAGTGAAAAAAATCCGGATCATGTTTTAAATTCCAACGTATTGTTACGGGTGAAATGAACAAAGAAAACCGATCAGCAGTTTTGTAATCCATGCCGGGTGATAAAATTATTTTACCGGGAGTAAGAAAGCTTGAGACCTTTTGCTCTGACTCAACTGTATAATCATAACCCGCCAGTGCTTGCGAATTGAAATTTGTTAGTAAGCCAAAATACCAATGATGATTTACGAGGTAGCCGTATTTACTTGTCACATCGATCCTGTCATCAATTTTCCTGAATTTTCCAAAGCTCGTGGCATTTTGAAATCCGAGTGTAAGATCTGCATAGTTATCCCATGTATGTTTGTTATGCCTGAAATGGACAGCATAGTTAAAAATACTGTTCACTCCCAAAACACTCTCTTCACCACCTGATGCCCAATTACTCAAAGCACCCTGGTTCATGTTCAAGATGAATGTTCCGTTCAGTTTCCAACCATTCCTATCAAGGCTTTGAATTGGTCTTGTACTGACGATCAATAATTCTCTAACGGTCCGGTCCTGCGAGTAACTATAACTGAAAAATGCAATGCAAATAATAAGAGCGGTGGCTTTATTCATTTGATCGCAAAATAAAAACTACAGTGAAAAAACTTTCACTGTAGTTTATAAAATTGTCTGAAAATTTATCTTTTAACTATTTTTTGTTTACGCAATCGTATGATCAACCTCATTCATTGGAATTACTGATCGCTGCAGATCTTTTCCAAGCTATAGCTTCAAAGTAATTCCAATACCTAATATCTCTTTTACCTGTAATCTTTTTATTACGTCATCATCATAGAGAAGATCAAGGCTAAGATTAGCCGCAAATATTTTATTGAATTTCATAGTTAGCAGGTTATTCATCAGCAGATCTACATTTTCGGGATTTCTTTTATAATTGCTGAATAGATCAACACGGCCAGTATAAGTTGCCCATTTTGAAATATCAGCTTTGTAAGTTGCGGTTACATAAGCGCCAAACTCCATATTTGATTTTTTAGCAGAATCAACTCCGAATTTTGCAACATTGAAAAAATCTTCATCAACTTTAAGCACCCACCTGGGGGTAAAAGGAGATATGAAAAAGGAAAACCGGTTGGCAGTTTTATAATTCATGCCAGGTGATAAAATGATCTTACCCGGCGTAAGAAAGTTGGAAATTTTAGTGTACGGTGTGGTAGAATAATCATACCCCTGGAGAAATTGTGAGTTGAAATTAAATAATAGGCTTGCATACCAGTGCTGAGTTAGCTGGTGACCATATTTACTGGTGATGTCGATCCGGTCATCGATCTTTCTGTATTGACTAAAACTTGAGGCATTCTGATAGCCAAGCGCCATGTCGAAATTATTATCCCAGGTATTCTTTCCGCTTCTTAAATTGATGGAATAATTAAAAATACCATTGATGCCAAGGGAACTGTTTTCCCCACCTGCCGCCCAGTTACTTAATGCACCCTGGCTGAAGTTTAAAATAAAAGTTCCGCTTTTTTTCCAACCATTACTATCAAGGCTTTTTATCTCCTTTTTTGTACGTGCATCCTGTAGTTCTTTAACATTTGGGTCTTGTGCCTGTATAGAAATAAATGAGCTTACTATGAAAACTAAGAGCAATACTTTTCTCATATGAAGATTAGGGTTTAAAATGGTGGGTACAAATTCTGTGCTACTTCTTCAATGTATCTCTTATTTCACGTAACAACAAAACGTCTTCAGGTATTGGAGGTGGTTCTGGAGCAGGTTCATTCTTCTTTAAACTATTAATAGCTTTTATGATGAGGAACATCACAAATGCAACAATTATAAAATCAATTACTGCTGTTAGAAAAGCACCCCATTGCAATGCTACTTCTGGTTGAGTTATTTTTCCCGCAGCATCTTTTACTTCATCTTTAAGTATCCATTTATTTTGTGAAAGATCTTTACCGGTAAGCATCCCAACTAATGGGGCTATTAATCCCCCGGTAAAAGCAGTTACAACTCTGGTGAACGCTGCACCCATAACAAATGCAACGGCGATGTCGACCAGATTGCCTTTCACGGCAAAGTCTTTGAACTCTTTTAGCATTCCCATAATAAAGGTTTTGGTGAAAAATCGTATTTGTAAAGTAGGCAAAATATACTAAACAGTAATACTATTTTTTTAACCCGGGAAACTTCATATCAAGCTCTTTCAATAATTCATATAAAGCGGAGGCAATAATAAATTCCTTATACCAGTTCTGATCAGCAGGAACAATGGTCCATGGTATTTTGTTGCAATGTTCAAAACAATCTTCATATACTTTTCTATAATCGTCCCAGAGTTTTGCCTCTTCAAAATCTTTTTCATTATACTTCCACATCTTGGCAGGGTCATTCATTCGCTCCTGTAACCGCTCATGTTGTTCTTCCGGTGATATATGAAGATAAAATTTAAGGATATGTGTATTGTTATGGTCCTGTAATAATTTTTCAAAATCATTGATAGCTTTCATTCTTTTCTTCGCTGTTTCATCATCACACCAGCCATGCACACGGGTTATAAGAATATCTTCATAGTGACTCCGGTTGAAAATTTGAATGACACCTTTTGTGGGTGCAGCGTGATGTATACGCCAAAGAAAATCATGCGAGAGCTCTTCAGGTGTAGGAGCTTTATAAGATCGTACAGTTACACCTTGTGGATTTAATTTCCCAAAAACATTTCTTATTATTCCATCTTTCCCGCTTGCGTCCATTCCCTGTATAACTATAAGTACAGAATGCTTACCTTCTGCAAAAAGTAAATTTTGGAGATCATCAAGCTGATTTAATATCTCTTCTGTTTTTTTCTTTGTCTTATCCTTATCAAAATCTTTTGGAGCTCTTGTGCTTAAATCTTTCAATGAAATTTTTTCCATAACAATAATTTGAATGACGCACAATATAAAAAAATTGCTTCGTTCTGATGCTGATTGCTGACCTTTACGCATCATTATGAAAAATGACCGGTTCGTAAGCTGGGGAATATTTGTTTTACTATGCATTATTTGGGGAAGCTCCTTTATCCTGATGAAAGCCAGTAAAGACGAGCTGACCTGGGCGCAGATCGCCTCCCTCAGAATTTTTTCAGCAGGTGTTGTTATGCTGCCTTTTACTATATTTTATTTTTCCAAGATCCCAAAAAGGAAAATGTTGCTGGTTATTTTATCGGCAATCTGTGGCAACCTGTTACCCGCTTATCTTTTTGCCGGCGCTATTGCAAAAAACATCGATAGTAGCCTGGCTGGCATTCTAAACTCTCTAACTCCCATCTTCGTGGTTGTTACCGGCCTTCTTTTTTTCAGATCAAAAATTGAAGGGAGGAAAATTATCGGCGTTATAATTGGTTTTGCTGGACTAACCTTGCTCACTCTTGCAGCGAAAAAGGGGATCAGTTTTGAAAATGTCGAATACACTCTTTGGATATTGCTAGCGACTATTTCGTATGGATTTAATATTAATATAGTCGGTCACTATCTTAAAGATATTAATCCAATACATCTTGCAGTCGTCTCGATCACATGTATGATGATCCCAACAGGGTTTGTTTTATGGCAACAAAATTTTTTACAATTACCATTTGATAATGATGATACATTATTGGCTGTTATTAATTCAGTGATGCTTGGTGTGGCAGGCACCGCTATTGCTACAGCATTATTTTATGTACTGGTAAAAAAAGCAGGTGGACTTTTTGCGTCGCTCGTTACTTATGGCATTCCATTTATAGCTTTAGGCTGGGGATTTATTTTTGGAGAAAATATTACGCTGCTGCAGATCGCTTGTCTCGGAATTATTTTATTAGGCGTTTATCTTGCAAACATGCCGCGGAAAAAAGAAATTGCTACTAGCTCTGAGTTAGAATTTGAAAGTAAAGGTTAATTACCGCTATACTACCATTATTTCTTTTTCTTTAGATGCAAGGTGCTTGTCAACTGTGGCAATAAATTTATCAGTCACACCTTGCACGGTTGCTTCGGCATCTTTTGTAGCGTCTTCACTTAATCCATTCTTCTGAAGTTTTTTGATATGCTCGATCGCATCCCTGCGAATATTCCTGATCGCAACTTTTGCATGCTCACCTTCTGCATGACATTTCTTTACTAGTTCCTTTCTTCTTTCTTCAGTAAGAGGTGGTAAAAATAAGCGGACGATATTGCCATCGTTCTGCGGATGAATACCAATATTAGCAGCAATGATCGCCCTTTCAATAGGCTGGAGCATATTTTTTTCCCAGGGCTGTATGGAAAGTGTACGGGCATCCATTACACTGATATTTGATACCTGGTTCAATGGCATTGGTGATCCATAATAATCAACGGTGATCCCATCGACCATTTGAGGATTTGCCTTACCTGCACGGATCTTGACCAATTCTATTTCCAAATGGTCAATAGCTTTCTTCATCTGATCTTCAGCATGCTGTTGAATGGACTTGATATCATCAGGATTCATAACGTTTGTTTTGCGGATAGCAAAACTAATAAAACAGCATCATTTGTAAATCACAAATAATTTGGAAAAAAATAGGTCAATTATTGACTTGCATCTTCTCATTGAAGGCTGCCAATGATTCTTTTGTAATTTTTGGGATTGGCCTTTGGTCATGACGTTTCTTCTTCTGTTCCATTTCGCCTTTTTTATAAAAATACTGGAACACAAAAAATAAAGCCACTACATAAGCCAGCATTCCAAAAGAAACATAGAAATTCCAGGCCAAAGGGTTTCTAATTAGCATTAATGCGATCGGAAAAGAGAAAAGCGTAGTTGCTAAAAGTAAGAGGACAATATTTTGTTCTTTCAATCCAAGATATGCAAAATGATGAGTGATATGGTCTTTACCGCCAACAAAAGGTGATTGTCCCCGCAATAGCCTTCTCACAGTTACAGTTGTGGTATCAATAATTGGAATGATGAAGAATAAAGCTGGCAGAACAAATGGCTTTACCTGTAACAAACCCTGGTTGCCTTCATTAAACTGCCATAAAAAAAGTATACTTGTAGAGGCAAGGAAAACCCCGAGAAACTGGCTGCCTGTATCTCCCATAAATATCTTGGAAGGGCTCCAGTTAAATCTTAGGAACCCGATCAGTCCTCCCAAAACACCGATAAGGATTAGCATGTAAAAATCAAAAGCTGCATGTCCTGTAATGGCCAGCACGCCCATTAAGCCGGCAATAATAAAAGCAGATATAGACCCGGTCACTCCGTCCATATTATCCAGCATATTTATTGAATTCATCAAACCAACTACCCAAACCAGTGTAAAAAGGATATTTATAAATTCAATATTGGAAATATTGATCTTTACATTGAAGGCCACGAGTATAATACCACAAGAAAGCTGGAGTATGAATTTGAGTAAAGGGTTAGTATTAAAGGCATCATCATAAAGACCGGCAAGGAAACCGAGACTGGTGGCAGCTACTATACCGATAATTTGTTTGTCAGGAGCAATGCCTCTTTCCTGCGAGATAAAGCCATAAATACCCCATGATAAAAGGAAAATGATAAAGAATGAGATACCTCCAATCGAAGGTTTAACATGTGCTGTCCAGCGAACCTGCTTGAATACAAGATTATTTCTTGATCCGAGATTGAAGGAGAATTTTAAGAGCAAGTAATTAATTGCAAGAGATAAGGCAGTTGCAATAAAAAAATATGATATCAGGAAAATACTCATAAGAACAGGTGTTAGGTTTTCTGGATGGGTTGCATTGTACTAGTTCCGGATTTGTCTGCAAAAATAATGTGAAAATTCAATGTTTTCATTTTAAATTCAATTTTTTGTTGGCAATCTTCGGGCCGGGTTTCCCAAGTCGCTATCACCTGATTTTAAATTAAAATGATGTTTTGGGTTTGTATTAAAAAAGATCGCACTTTTGCCCCGATTTTTTTAAAGCCTGTTAAAGGCGGTTGGAATCATGAATCAAAAACAAGTTTAATAAGCTCTACTATTTTATTATGAATGATTTAAAAAATACCGCGACACAAATACGCAGAGATATTCTAAGAATGGTTCATGGTGCTAATAGTGGACACCCCGGTGGTTCATTAGGTTGTGCAGATTTCTTTACTGCCTTATTTTTTAAAATAATGAAGCACAACAAGAACTTTTCTATGGATGGAAAAGGTGAGGATATTTTTCTACTATCAAATGGGCACATTTCCCCTGTTTATTATAGCACACTTGCAAGGAGTGGATACTTCGATAAAACAGAGTTATCAACATTCAGAAAAATTAATTCACGATTGCAAGGCCATCCTGCTACTCATGAACATTTACCAGGAATACGGGTAGCCTCCGGATCGCTGGGCCAGGGTATGAGTGTAGCAATTGGTGCTGCCCTTACAAAAAGATTAAATAAAGAGGATACTGTCGTTTATTCTTTGCATGGAGATGGTGAATTAGATGAAGGCCAGGTTTGGGAAGCCATTATGTTTGCCGCGCATCATAAAGTTGATAATCTTATTTCAACTGTCGATTGGAATGGTCAGCAAATAGATGGCCCCACCGCTAAAGTAATGGGGCTTGGAAATATCAAACAAAAGTTTGAAGCGTTTGGCTGGACCACACTTGAAATGAATGGAAATGATATGGACGAAGTTGTTGCCACTCTTGAAAAAGCGAAAACATTAGTTGGAAAAGGCAAGCCGATTGGGATCATGATGCATACCATAATGAGCAAAGGAGTTGACTTCATGGAGAATGATCATAATTGGCATGGTGTGGCGCCGAATGATGAGCAGCTCGCAAAGGCATTGGCACAATTGCCAGAAACATT
>DASYQG010000514.1:0-2282 GCA_036005825.1 Chitinophagaceae bacterium
ATTGATTCTTCCCTGATTCCTAAACCATATCTTCATTATCAAAAAGAATTCGATTTTGATAAAAGCATTGATCCTGGCAAATGGGAAACACAAAAAAATTTACATGTTTCATTTGCGTCAACCGATGAAGCATATTTCAGAGCCGAAGTTCCCCGTATTACTGAAACACAAACATGGACAGCTGCAGGATGGAAAGGAGAACGTTTGAATACAATGATACTTATTTGGTCAGCAGATACGATCAACCAGGCACGAATATCTCTGAATGATCTAAAAACTACAGCCGGAAATGTATTAGGAAAAAATAATTTGAAAGCACAATTAGTACGATATGTGATTTCCAATTATCCATATGCTGCAAGAGAAGTCACTTGCGGTGAAGGCCCGGTTGATAAAGCTTATTTAATGCCAGACAGGCTGGAAGCTTTTGATCGTATTGAATTACCAGGTAAGACAGTGAGACCTGTTTGGCTTTCTCTTGATATACCTTCTAATGCTGCTGCCGGATCATACAAAGGTGAAATTGAAATAAGATCTGAAAAGCAAAATTTCAAACTGCAGCTGACAATTAATGTACAAAATCAGTTATTACCCAAACCACGTGACTGGTCTTTCAGGCTTGATCTTTGGCAAAATCCATGGGTAATAGCAGAATACTATAAAGTAAAACCATGGAGTGATGAACATAAAGTGTTATTAAAAAAACACTTGAAATTATATGCTGAAGCCGGTGGAAAATATATTACCACTTATGCAGTTAATTCTCCGTGGGCCGATAACTCTTATATGATCGAAGGAAGCATGATCGAATGGATAAAGAAAAAAAATGGAAGCTGGCAGTTTGATTACAACATCTTTGATCAATATGTTAATTTGGCAATTGATGCAGGAATTGATAAAGCAATTACGATCTACACGCCTATTCCATGGGGCGATCGGTTTCGTTATATAGATGAAGCGACTGGCAATTATGTTACCGAGCAATGGCAGGCGACTTCTGAAATTTTCAAAACCAATTGGAATGTTTTCCTCACAGATCTAAAAAAGCATTTAGAAAGTAAAGGATGGATGAACAAAACCTATCTCGGTATTAATGAAAATGCAATGGAGCAAACATTGTCAGCTATTAAAGTGATAAGAGATCATTCAAAACAATGGAAGATAACTTATGCGGGTGACTGGCATGCTGAATTAACTGGTTTGCTGGATGATTATTCTTGTGTATTCTATAAAGAACCTTCTGTGCAAGATGTAAGTGATCGCTTTGCAAAAAAACAAACTTCAACTTTTTATATCTGCTGCACACCATCATTTCCTAACACTTTTGTTTTTTCTCCACCTGTTGAAGGTCGGTGGCTCGGATGGTATACGATGGCTCATGGTTATGATGGTATGTTGCGCTGGGCTTATGATGCATGGCCTGCCGATCCTGTTCGTGATGCACGCCATATTTACTGGCCCGCCGGTGATTCATATATGATCTATCCCGGCGCTGAATCTAGTATTCGTTTTGAAAAAATGAGAGAAGGGATTGTAGATTATGAAAAACTTAAAATTCTTAAAACAAAAGCAGGTAAGTCAACAGATCCAACGATAAAAAAACTCTTCCAGGAATTAAACCAACATCTGCAAGTATTTACTGCTGAAAAGGAATTTGACAAAGAAAAACTAAAACAGGATGTTCAAAAAGGGAAGATGTTGGTAGATGATCTGAGTGAAAAATTAAAGAACTAATCCAATCATCATGATAGCGAGAATTTCATTGGTCTTTATCCTGCATGCCCTCGTTTCTGTTTGCACTGCACAACAACCGGCAGAAAAGCTTTCAGTCAAAGAATACGATGATTTTATTCTTACACACTTGTTAACTCCTGCCGGACCAATACCTACCGCATTCGATCCTAATGGTGTTTATCCATATATGAGTTATACTGAAACTTCCAATAGGCCGGTTCCCAAAAAATACAGGTTTATTGTTTTGCAAAATGAGTATGTGAAAGCAACGATCTGTCCCGATCTTGGTGGAAAAGTTTATTCATTAGTTCATAAGCCTTCAGGTAAAGAAGTGCTGTACGTTCCCGATGTAATACGATATACAAGAATTTTACCGCGGTTTTATTTTATTGCCGGTGGTATTGAAGTCAGTTTTCCTATTTCGCATTCTCCTTCACAAAATGAAACTGTTCTTTATAAGATCGATAAAACAAAGGACAGGATCTATGTTACATGTGGCGAAAGGGAATTGCGGTTTGGAATGCAATGGTCGGTAGAATATTCTTTGG
>DASYQG010000515.1:0-2765 GCA_036005825.1 Chitinophagaceae bacterium
AGTATTGCTTCGCCGTTCGTTAACTCAGTCGTTTTGTTGCCGGATCGTTGACTAAAATATTAGGGCTGCGTAGCTACGACGAAGGAGTAGCGCAGACCGTGTGAGAAGGCATACCGAAATGCAATGAAGGTATAAGCGAAGCAATATTTTAGTCAACACATAAATATACGCTACTGCTGGTATAATTTTCTATTGATAATCAGGTTAATTTTATACCAGCAAGTTTTATAAATGAAATTTTTAATTGAGATAAAATATTTTCATCCGGAATTGAATATTGGCCTTGAAAATATAAGGTCTGCCTGGTTACTATCTGATACAAACCACCCCGTTGAACTAAAAACTATTATTCACCAGGGTCTTTTATCCTACAGGCTGCCCGTTTCAGGAAGGCGAATCAGTTATCGTACACTGAAAAAAGGACTAATTAAGAAAAAAATAATCATTCATCTTCCATTTAATTTACTTCCCTTCTGAATTACAATCCCGCTTTCTTACTTATCTCCAGCATTCTCTCAATTGGTTTTTTTGCAGCTAATCTTAATTGTTCCTCCATTGTGATCTCCGGCACTTCATATTCCATGCAGAGATAAAGCTTCTCAAGTGTGTTGCGTTTCATGTGGGGGCAATCATTGCAGGCACAATTGTTCTCAGGAGGTGCCGGTATAAATGTTTTAGTGGGGTTGGCTTTCTGCATCTGGTGAATGATGCCAGTTTCAGTTACTACAATAAATTCTTTCGCATCATCTTTCTGTGTGTACTTCAACAAGCCTGTTGTACTCCCAATAAAATCTGCAATACGTAAAACAGGATCTTCACATTCGGGATGTGCGATCACTTTTGCATTTGGATGCCGCACTTTTAACCTGGTTAGTTTTTCCAGGCTAAAGATTTCATGTACCATGCAAGCTCCATTCCACAACAACATATTTCTTCCCGTTACCTTGTTGATGTACGCACCCAAATTTTTATCCGGAGCAAAAATTATCTTCTGTTCTTTTGGAAAACTTTCAACAATGATCTTTGCATTGCTGCTTGTGCAGATCACATCGCTCAGTGCTTTTATTCCTGCGCTGCAGTTGATATAACTCACGACCACATGATCAGGGTGCTCGTCTTTAAATTTTTTAAACAATGGGGGTGGACAACTATCGCTCAAAGAACATCCTGCTTTCAGATCCGGTATCACAACTTTTTTTGTTGGGTTTAAAATCTTTGCTGTTTCTGCCATGAAGTGAACACCGGCAAAAACGATCATGTCAGCACTTGTTTTTTCTGCTTGTTGTGCTAGTCCCAAACTATCGCCGATATAATCTGCCACATCCTGGATATCTGGTTCCTGGTAGTAATGCGCCAGCAGTATTGCATTCTTTTCTTTTTTCAATCGTTCGATCTCTGCAAACAGGTCAAGTGTCGGATCAGGTTCTATATCGAGAAAACCAGATCTCTCAATTTCATTTTTTGCGGCGGTTAATGTTTCTGAATTCATCTCACAAATTTTTCGGGAGTGCAATATTCCACTTCACAATCGGAATTTTAAAATCAATTATTCTCTTAATGTATTAATAGTATTATATAATATTTATAAAAAAGAGTTTATTATTATTACAGCTGTGAATTCGTGGAAAAGATTCTACACAAAATTACGTTGTTATGATTATACACATTATAAACAATGGTAATTAACAATCAATAATCTTGCTAGCCGCAGATCTTACCGTTCTATCCACAATGTTGTGAATAGTTATTTCTGGATAAATGTCGTACCAAAAATTTAAAAGAGCATGTGGATAGAGTATGAATTAACCGGGAACAACGAACACTAACAGTTCTTAGTTTATGGTTTTGAACTTTAAGCATCCAACCTTTCTGTTTCATACTAACGTTTCACCAACTGTTATTAACATCAAATATCTTTTGCCAACACCACTTTGGGGAGAAAAAGATTAGACCCTATGTCAAAAACAAAGCAAAAAGAAGGAGAACTTAAAAAAACTAACTTTACGAATCTCAAAACTCATGTATGAAACAACTTAATAAACTCCTTTTTGCCGTAGTCTTCTTCTTATACTCAGCAATTTCCTTTGCCAATGAAGGCATGTGGCTTCCTTTCTTATTAGAGAAGCTGAATGAAAAAGAAATGAAAAGCCTTGGCATGAAGATAAGCGCAAAAGATATTTATAGTATTAATAGCGGAAGTTTGAAAGATGCTATCGTAAGCCTCGGTGGTTTCTGCACCGCCGAGATCATTTCAAACAGAGGCCTGTTGCTTACTAATCATCATTGCGGATTTGATGCCATACAAAATCATACAACACTTGAGCATAATTATATAAGGGATGGCTTTTGGGCTAAAAGCAACAGTGAAGAACTTCCTAACCCCGGATTATTTGTAACATTTATAATAAGGATGGAAGATGTGACAAAACAAATACTAAACGGAGTAACTACTGCAATGAGCGAAAGTGAAAGACAATCACAGGTAGACAAAAATATAGATGCGCTGCGCAACTCGGTAAAAAAAGAAACCTATCAAAAAGTGTTGATCCGCGGCTTTTTTGAAAACAATCAATACTTTCTATTCATTACAGAAACATATAATGATGTTCGTCTTGTCGGCGCACCCCCATCCGCTATTGGAAATTTTGGAAAGGATACGGATAATTGGATGTGGCCGCGTCATACAGGAGATTTTTCTATGTTCCGCATTTATGCCAGCAAAGACAACAAGCCAGCAGATTATTCTCCTGATAATGTTCCATACG